>NZ_CAMLRU010000052.1 GCF_946482535.1 uncultured Flavobacterium sp. | reverse complement strand
GAAACCCTTCATCTAACGATGAGGGGTTTTTTATTTTATGGTTATAGGCGGAACTGAAGTTCGTGTAGCTGACTACCACCGGCAGAGCCCTTCTATATATAGTAAGTTGTGTAAGCTATGGGAGATAATAGTTGGTCAAAAAGCAGTTAATGTTTTTTGTATCTTTGGTAAAACTCATTTATGAAAAAGTTAATTTTTATTGCACTTCTAGCACTTCCGAATTGGGGTTGTTTAGCGCAATCACCTGCTATTGAATGGCAGAGATGTTATGGCGGTAGTGGGACGGATTATCCTATCGAGATTAAAAATGATCACAATGGTGGATATATTGCTGTAGGATTAACTTTTTCAGCCAACGGAGATATAATTGGGTTTCATGGCGGTTCGGATATTTGGGTTTTGAAGATGGATTCGAATGGAGAAATCATTTGGCAAAAGGCTTTGGGAGGTAGTGGTGATGACCGTGGATTTGCTATTGAATTGACACTAGATGGTGGATATGTGGTTGCCGGAAATAATTGGTCTACTAACGGAGACGTTATAGGTAATCATGGTGTTTGGGATGTATGGATGGTAAAGCTTGATGCAATAGGTAATATCCAATGGCAGAAATCTCTGGGAGGAACACTTACTGAGCACGCTCGTGATATTAAGCAAACTTTCGATGGTGGATATATACTTACCGGAGTAACCTATTCCAATGATGGTGATGTAACTATTAATCACGGCGCTGGAGATGTATGGGTAGTAAAGCTTGATGCTACAGGAAACATTCAATGGCAAAAGACATTTGGAGGTTCTTCATGGGAAGATGGATATAGCATTGTACAAACCAATGACAATGGGTATATTTTGGCAGCCTTAACGCAATCAACAGATGGTGACATTGAAGGAGCACATGGAGGAATGGATACCTTTATCGCTAAACTTAATGCAACCGGAGTTGTAGAATGGAAAAAGACGATAGGCGGAAGTGGAAATGATAGACCTTACAATATTCAAATTGTAAAAGACGGAACGGATGAGTATATTTTTGTAGGGAGTTCGAGTTCTAATGATGGAGATGTCTCGGGCAACCACGGGGGTGAAGATTATTGGATTGTCAGACTTGATACCGATGGGAATATCTTATGGCAAAAATCTATAGGAGATAATGGTACGCAATATGCAAGAGATTTTTATCAAACCAGTGATGGAGGTTATATTTTGAATGGTGTTACTTACAGTGTCAATGGTATGCCTGTAGATGCAACAAATAATACCGGATCTTGGGTTGTAAAACTGGATTCGAATGGAAATATGCAATGGCAGAAAGCGCTTGGAGGAAACCAAGGTGATGATGGTTCATGTGTGATACAAACGCCCGATGGAGGATATCTCGTTGGCAGCGAAACCCAATCATTTGATATTCCCGGAACAACTTTTCATGGGATTCAGGATTTTTTGATGGTTAAATTGGGAAGTCAATTATCAGCCAATACCTTCGAAAATGGAATAGTTGTAATATATCCTAATCCGGCGAAAGAGATGCTTTATTTGAGCCTAACCAATTCTGAGGTAATTGATAAGGTTGCCATAACAGACTTAGCAGGGAAATTGGTATTTGAACAAATCAGCCACACTAATCCGATTGATGTTGGGAAACTGGCTTCGGGAATGTATATTGTTGAAGTTTCCTCCGATGTGCAGCAATGGAAAACTAAATTTATCAAAGAGTAAAACTTTGTACTGCAATATGCGTGAGGGATGGGAGAGGTTACCGTGTAACCCGGACAGCCCGGTCTCGTTTTTTGGAACGAGACACGCCCCAATAAAAAACCCACTCATTAGAGCGGGTTTCATTATTTATAAAGAGTTTCTTTCTTACGCCAACATCGTTACCGGATTTTCAAGATAAATTCTCAACGTTTGCAAGAATTGTGCTCCTGTGGCTCCGTCAACGGTTCTGTGGTCACAAGCTAAAGTTAAGGTCATGGTGTTTCCAACGACAATCTGACCATTTTTCACCACCGGTTTTTCTTCGATAGCACCTACGGATAGGATAGCCGAATTCGGTTGGTTGATGATAGAGGTAAACGATTGGATACCGAACATTCCTAAATTAGAAACGGTGAACGTACTTCCGTCCATTTCGGCCGGTGTTAGCTTTTTGTTTTTGGCTTTGCCGGCTAGATCTTTAACAGCTGCACCGATTTGGGACAAGGTCATTTGGTCGGTAAAGTTCAATACCGGAACCACTAATCCGTCTTCTACGGCTACGGCTACACCAATATTTACGTGGTGGTTGATAATCATAGCGTCTTCTCTCCATTGGGAGTTTACTTGCGGGTGCTTTTTCAAGGCCATCGCACAAGCTTTTACCACCATATCGTTGAAAGATACTTTGGTATCGGGAACGGTATTGATCACAGCGCGAGATTTCATCGCCTCGTCCATACTTACTTCAATAGTTAAGTAATAATGTGGTGCGGTGAATTTTGATTCGGCTAAGCGACGCGCAATGGTTTTACGCATTTGGGAGTTTTTGATTTCTTCGCTGAATTTTTCTCCGGCCGGCACAAATGGTTTAACAACGGTTGTCGGTTGACTGTTGTCGGTTGTCGGTTGTGAAACTTGACTTGGTGCTGCGGTTGCAGCGGATGGTGTAAAGTTCTCTACATCACTTTTGGTGATACGACCGTTTTCGCCGGTTCCTTTTACTTGAGATAAGTTGATTCCTTTGTCTTTAGCAATTTGTTTGGCCAATGGAGAAGCGAATATTCTTCCTGTATTTTCAGTTGTCGGTTGTTGGTTGTCGGTTGTCGGTTTTGTTTCAGCTGAAACAGTTTCTTCTGTTTTTGGAGCAACTGAAGCACCGCCTTTCTTAAAGTTTTCGGCAACTCCGGTAATGTCTGTTCCCGCCGGACCGATAATCGCTAAAACACTATCAACCGGAGCGGATTGTCCTTCGCTGATGCCGATGAATAATAAAGTACCGGAGTTGAAAGATTCAAATTCCATGGTCGCTTTATCGGTTTCGATTTCAGCTAGGATATCGCCTTCTTTTACTTCGTCACCCACTTTTTTCAACCAAGTCGCTACGGTACCTTCGGTCATTGTATCGCTCAAACGAGGCATAGTTACTACAACAACGTCTTTTGGTAAAGAGGTAGTAGTTTGGGTTTCAGCTTGAGTTGGAGCTTCAGCTTTTGCTTCGGCAACAGCCGGTGCTGCATTGCCTCCTGAAAGTAAGCCCGAAATGTCTTCGCCTTCTTTACCAATAATGGCCAAAAGTGCATCTACCGGTGCCGTTTCACCTTCATTAATTCCGATATGTAATAGTGTTCCGGCTGTAAAAGCTTCGAACTCCATGGTTGCTTTATCCGTTTCGATTTCTGCTAAAATATCACCTTCAGAAACTTTGTCACCCACTTTTTTCAACCAAGTAGCTACGGTTCCTTCGGTCATCGTGTCGCTTAAACGCGGCATAGTGATTTTTGTTGCCATAATTTATAGTCTGTGAGGGATGAAAGGATAATTTTCTTGTTCGTAAACCACATCGTACAATTGTTGTGCTTCTGGGAAAGGAGATTCTTCGGCGAAGGTAGCACACTCTTCTACTAAATCTTTTACTCTTTCGTCAATCACTTCAATTTCCGCATCGGTAGCGTACTTTTTCTCTTTGATAACATCCAATACTTGTGTGATTGGGTCAATTTTTTTGTACTCTTCCACTTCTTCTTTGGTACGGTACAATTGGGCATCTGACATAGAGTGACCTCTGTAACGGTAAGTTTTCATTTCTAAGAAAGTTGGTCCATCACCACGACGGGCTCTTTCCATAGCTTCATGCATGGCTTCGGCTACTTTTACCGGATTCATTCCGTCAACAGGTCCGCAAGGCATTTCATAACCTAAACCTAGTTTCCAGATATCAGTGTGGTTTGCAGTTCTTTCTACAGAAGTTCCCATGGCATATCCGTTGTTTTCACAAATGAATACCACCGGTAATTTCCATAACATGGCCATGTTGAAAGCTTCGTGTAGCGAACCTTGACGGGCAGCTCCATCTCCAAAATAGGTTAGGGTAACACCGCCGGTGTTGAAATATTTATCGGCAAAAGCCATACCGGCACCTACAGGAATTTGCGCTCCTACGATACCATGACCTCCGTAAAATCCGTGTTCTTTGGAGAAGATGTGCATTGAACCACCCATCCCTTTGGAAGTTCCCGTTACTTTTCCTAAAAGTTCAGCCATTACTTTGCGTGGGTCAACACCCATACCAATAGGTTGAACGTGATTACGATAGGCTGTAATCATTTTGTCTTTTCCGCCCAAGTTCATTACGTGCAAAGCGCCCGCCAGAACGGCTTCCTGACCATTATATAAGTGAAGAAATCCTCTAACTTTTTGTTGAATATAGAGTGCGGCAAGTTTGTCTTCAAACTTTCTCCAAAACAGCATGTCTTCATACCATTTTAAATAAACTTCTCTTGTTACTTCTTTCATTTTTTACTTTTTGCTAAAGCGTTATTAAGTTTTAAAATATTATTCAACGCAAAATAGTTCACTCACACACAAATTTGCGAAACGCAAAAGTAAAACATTCCACTTAAGAAGTGAAATTTAAAAGCAGTAATTTTTACCTATTATAAGAAGTTTTTATCGAAACTTAAAGGTAGTAAATTTTTAATGGAATCTGATTTGTAAACTTGACCGCTTTCTCCCATGAAGTAGATTTCTATGGGTGCATCTTGTTTGAATTCGTATTCCGATATCGATTGGCGACAAGCACCGCATGGCGGAATAGGTGACTTGGTTTCGTTGGTATCGGAAGCTGCCGTTACGGCTAATTTTACAATCTTGGCCTCAGGATAAATAGCACCGCTGTGAAAAATGGCTACTCTTTCGGCACAAAGTCCGGATGGATAAGCCGCGTTTTCCTGATTGGAACCTAAAACAACTTTACCGTTATCTAGAAGTAAAGCGGCACCGACTCTAAATTTTGAGTAAGGAGCGTAAGCTTTTTTTCTGATCTCGACGGCTTGCTGCATTAAGGATTGTACTTCCTGAGGAAGTTCTTCAGCCGATTCGTAAACGGCGAACGAGGTGTTGATGTTGATTTGCTTCATTCGTTATTTATTGAGGAAAAAAAATCCAAATTTCAAAAGAGAAATTTGGATGTTGTATTTATGATTGTTTGTCTACTAATATTCTTCGTATTTATCACCAAAGTTAAACGTTAACGAGAAACGCAAGGTGTTTTCTAGCGGGTTTTTTACTTTTGATGCCGAGAATAAATAAGAGACATCTACTTTTACTACATTGTATTTAAAACCGGCTCCCAATGAGAAAAATTTTCTGGCTCCTTTTTCCGGGCTTTCATTGAAATATCCTAAACGCATCGCAAATGATTCTTGATAAAGATATTCAGCACCAACTGAATAGGTGAACTCTTGCAGTTCTTCGCTGAAACCACCCGGGGCGTCATTGAATGATTTGAATATTCCCGAAACCCAGTTGACTTTGTTATATTCTGCATTGTTCTCATCTCTAAGGGCAATTTCTTCCGGAGTGGTTACTAATCCGTCACCGTCTAAGTCAGCACTTTGAGGCGTTGGCACTAAAAGCTTTGCTAATTCGACACTTACAGAAACTTTGTTGTATTCGTCAAAAATAAAATCATAACCACCGCCTAATCTCATGTTTGCGGGTAGGAAGTTGGCGCTGCTTTCATCGTCTTGACCGGCATCATAATTGATTTTCGGACCTAAGTTTTGAAAGTTGAATCCCAATCTCAGACGACCGTTGAAATCTGATAAAGCAGTTTCTTCTCCTTGGTAAAAACCGGCAATATCAAAGGCAAATGAACTGGCTGGTTTGGCATCGCCACCTGATTCGGTTGGGAATCTTAATTGCGAGCGAATATAGCGTCCGGCAACGGACATGGCGAATCTTTCGCTTAATTTTAAGGAGTACGAACCGTCTAAAGCTAATTCATTCGGTTTTACAATTTGAGCCGGATCATCCGCTTCTCTTCGGAATTCGATTTCACCTAAACCAAAATAACGCAAACTCGCCGCAAAGGCACTTCTTTCGTTGATTCGGTTGTAATAGGTAGCTTGTCCTAATGAAATGTCGTTAACTAAGTCTGTTAAATAAGGGGTATAACTTGCGGTAAAACCTTGTTTGTCTAAAGAAAAAGCATATTTGGCCGGATTCCATTGTTGGGAAAAAGCATCGGCAGAAGTGGCAACTCCTTGGTCTGCCATACCGGCAGCACGAGCATCAGCAGCTACTAATAAAAAGGGAACACCGGTTGTGATAACGCGGCTGTCTTGTTGGGCTTTTATAGAGGGTATGGCGGTAAATAGTATAAAAAGGACTGCAATTTTTTTCATCTTCATTTTTAATAAAAGTTAACAAATATAGTATTTTCCTAAAGGATTACAAGTTTTTCTATTTTTTCTGCTTTTTTATTCGATAAAGTGGATTTTACGGTCAGTTTATAGACGTAAACTCCTTTACCGATTCGGTCTCCGAAATCATCTTTTCCATCCCAGGTGATGTCTCTGCAAAGGAAACCGTCAGTGGTTACCGTTTGGTTTTTGGTCCAGACAATTTTGCCGGTAATAGTCATTACTTGCACTTGTACTTCTAAAGGTTCGAAAGGTCTGTTGTGGGAAAACCAAAATTCGGTATAATTCACAAAAGGATTTGGGTAATTTAAGACGTTGCTCAACGTTACACTCTCTTCTCCCATTACTATGAATTGAATTTCGGCCGTTATCGGATTGTTGTAAACATCCCAAGCTTTGAAAGTGATGGTGTGTAAGCCGGGCGCTAAATTTCGATAAGGAAAATAAACCCTTCCTTTGGTGTAATCGTCCAGCTCTGTTTCATAATAATCGTTCATGATGTAAGGATTGCTCTCGTCACCATCTAGTATTCCGACAATGTCATGACCTATACCGCTGGCTGTATTGATGCCGTTTGCATCTTCTAAAATGGCTAATAAAAAAGGAGATTCATTTGTGATTCCGCCGTTAACAAAGGTTTCGTCGTTCATATATAATCTAACGGTCGGACCTATATTATCTACTGCAGCATTGGTATTAATGCCTCCGATTTTTATATCGGTATTGTATCCTGTTTTGTCTAAGAGAATTTGATTGCGCTTACTGTAGAAACTTATTCTTCCGTAGTCAAGCGGAATTCTGATGTCTCTTGGAACCACAAATCCAAATTCAAATTGACCGTTATTAATGGAAGCGTTCCCTCTGAATATGGTTTCGCCAAGCGCCGTAAAAGGCATAGTAGCGGCTAAAGGTCCGGTTTCTGAAACCATAGCATCTGAGCCGTCATTTCTTAGGGTGTTTATGGTGATGTTTTTATCAAAAATATTGATAGACAATTCTCCGTTATAGGTTGACAACAGGTTGTTGTTTTGGTCTAAAATCTCTCCGGAAAGTTTCATGTAGGAAAGCGATTTGAAATCATCAATAGGGCCGGTTATCGGCATATCGTTTACTTTGGTCAATACGATTTTTGGTCGGGGAATCGCCAACATTAGTGCCGGATCTCCCAAATAAAACACAATATTGGTAGCTGAATTTGGCCCGGTGTTTTTGGCCAAACGCAAAGCTTCCGCTATTGAAGTATATTGGTTGCTGTTGTAGGCAAATAAATATTGTGCCAAGACGTCATTAAAATATTGAGCCGTTGATTGCCCGATGGAACGAACGGTAGTAATCATGGAAATAGCACCACCTCTTGGATTCCAAAAGGTATATTCTCCGGCAGTAGGTCGGTAAGGATTATCAAATCTTGAAAAATCACAAGTAATCGTAATAAAAAGAGGATATTTGTATCGATTTGATAAATTTTGACCGTCCGATTTCTCCCAAATTCGTTCTTCTGAGAGTCCGTCTTCTCCGCCGTGTCCAAGATAGTTAAACACTAATGCTCCTTTTTCAAAAGCGGCAAAAATATCCTCTCTAGCTTTTGGGTATCGTTTTCCGCCGGCAGAGGTTTCTTGAACATAAGAATCTAAGAGGATTTTTTTAGTATTGATAAAAGGTTTTTCAAGAGCTATACGGTCTGCCAATCGGTTTTGATAAAATTGTAATTGTCTGTCACCGGGTTGGTCTAAATTTGGGTCGTCACCAATGGCTACATATATATTTCTCCAACTGCCATAAGATTTCAAGTCGTGGTATTCAATCACTTTGTTGACCATTTCCTCTGCTTGTTGAATAGAGCTCACAATCATTCTGCCGACTGCAATATCAATACCGCCAAAATCAAATCCGATATTGATGGTTCCGTTTAATGGGAAGGTGCCATAATCCAAACGACCTTCATCCGGAGACATCATTCCGAAGAAATCATCAGCCGTAAAAGAAGATTCCGATTCGGTGAATCCGTTAAGACCTTGATAGGTAGGGACAATATTGGTGTTGTTTGGAATTCTGTCTTTGAAATCATAAGAACCGTCACCAAAAAGATTGAGGTATTTTACACGGTTAGCTGATGTCGAAGCATTGTCGTAGACATATTTTACAAAATTTCTAATCGCGCAGATGTCCTGTTTTCCCGAGGAGAATTCATGATAAATGGATTCCAAGTGAATCACTTTGACATTTAAACCGGAGTAATTTCTGTGAAAGTTGGCTAGTTTTTCTGCAGGAGTATTCAATTCTTTTGGTGTAATAATCAAGTAATCAACATCTTGAAATTGTCCTTGAGCATTATTGAAAACAGTTCCTTTAAGATTTTGGTTGTCTACTCTCGATTTTGATTCTTTAGAAGGGAAGAGCAAATCGTTATTGTCAACGGCTATATATTTTCTGACTTCACCAAGTGCAGACTTAAAGGAAAAAGAACTTGGAGAGGTGTTGTCAATTTTGGTTACATTATAAATGTCCGTAACATCCCAAACCTGACTAATTCCGGAGGCGTTGCTAAATTGATATTCGCCGATTCCTGTTAGTGAATTGGCTTGGTCATATTGGAAACGGAATTGTTTGCCGTAGCCTTGCAAGTTTCTTTTGGCTTTGATATTGATAAAATCCAGATAGCCTTTTGAACTAGGTACTCCTCCATTGTCATAGGTTATTTTTACAGTAATGTTATCAGAAGACAGGTTGACATCGTTGGTTACAATACCGGCTAAAATTTTTGTGCTGCTCGAGGCACTCAAAGCGGATATATTGATATTTCCTACGAGCTGGGTGTTGGCTTCAACTTTAAAGCTTGTTGGTGTAAATGCTGCAGAGGCGGCATGAACTGAAACTTGAACCGGCGAGGAAGTCGATAAATTCGGAAAGTTAAAATCGAATTCTTGTTCACTATCGGTATTGAAATCTTCCCCAAACCAAAGTCGGCCCAAGCGTGTAAAATTTGTTTTTTCAATTTCGTGGAATTGATAATCGTCAAAAGTGGTGATAATTGTAGAGGCGTTTCCGCTGGGTTGAGCCATATCTGTTATCCTTTTCCCGTTATTGCTACCGGTTGCGGTCACATAATAATAGGCTTTTTCGGCATAGATATTTAAATTGGTTTTATAGTCATCGTTCCAATTATCAAAACCTTCAGCATAAAACAAAATATAATCCTGACTGTCAAAAACGCCATCAGTTTCTCCAATGAAATGAATGGCATTTTCTTCCAAATCTATAGGGTAAGAGGTGGCGTTAAGCAGAGGAAGCATTCTTCCGCCACTGCCGTATATTTTAATTTTTCTGGGATCAACATTGGTCTCAAAACCTAAACTTCTCAAGAAATTTTTAGTGATTTTATAAACGCCCGACTTTTCAATATAAAAACGGTACCAATTGCCTGAGCTTAGTAAAGAGTTTTGAATGGTGTTAACATTGTTAAGAGCAGTGTTGTTTCTGTTGGTTTGATTTTCTGAAACGTAGTAACTGAAAGAGATTAGTTTTTTAAATGAATTTCCTTCCTTTATTATAGGAGATAAAAAAAGGTGACCATAAAATTTATCGCGGGCAACACTGGTTTTAAATCTGTATTTAAAAGCGGAAGGAATGTTTTTGGAATCTAAATCGCCTAACTGATCTTCGTTGATGTTTTCGTAAACAAGATTTCTGATTTGTATGCTGTTTTCCCCGGGAAGATATGTCAATGGAAAAGTCAATAAATAACTGACGGATTTTGAGTAGCTCTCAAATTGAAAATTTTCAATGTTAAATTGTGGAATGATAAAGGAATTATCACCCTGCTGAAACCTTTTTTTTTCAGTCCAATTGATGGTGATGTTTCCTTGATCTTGTGAAAAACCCAGCAGGGATACAAGAAACAATAAGACAGTAATAATCTTTTTCATAGTAGACAATAAACGCAAATTTCAACAAAATAGTATAAAAAAGTAAAAAAATTTTTTTTTTAGGACAAAATACAATAAATCTATTATTTTTGCGTTCTATATAAAATTCGTCACAGATGGCGGATTTAGTATTATTTTAAAAAAAAATGTTGCAGTGTAAAGGTTAATTCTTATATTGCGGCACAAAAATTTTACCTACTAAAAGTATGAAAGTAAACAAAATTATTGCTGTAAAATTATTGCTGTCACTAGTGATAATGATTGGTTTTACTAGTTGTAGTAAAAAATCCGATTCTAAAGGCGGTTCTAAAGCTACCGGATGGAAAATCAACGATAAAAAAGGAGGTTTTCAATATGCTTCAAAATTCAAAAAGCAAGCAACAGGTCCCGGTTTGGTTTTAGTTGAAGGAGGAACATTTACCATGGGTAAAGTTCAGGATGATGTGATGCACGATTGGAACAATACTCCAAATCAGCAGCACGTAATGTCTTTCTATATGGATGAAACTGAAGTAACCAATATGATGTATATGGAATACTTAGATTGGTTAAAAAGAGTATTCCCTCCGGATCAAGAAAATTACAAAAACATTTACGAAGGTGCCTCTCCGGATACATTGGTTTGGAGAAATCGTTTAGGATATAACGAAACCATGACCAACAACTACTTGAGACATCCTGCTTATTCAGAATATCCTGTAGTTGGGGTGAATTGGATTCAAGCGACTGAGTTTGCTATTTGGAGAACTGATCGTGTTAATGAGAAAATTTTAGAAGAGCAACGTTACCTGAAAAAAGATGCCAAAGTTACAGATGTAGCTGCGGATAAGGTATTCAGTACTGAAGCTTATTTAGCATCACCATCTACCGCAATGGGTGGAGATAGCAACATTGTATTGCAAAGAGGACAAAAAGCCGGTAAAGCTCCAAAATCAGGTGGAGCTGCTCCTGCGGCCGGTGCTACCAATACAGGTGGTAACAGTCCAAAAAATGTATATGCACAAAGAACATCAGGTATAATTTTACCTGAATACAGACTTCCTACAGAAGCGGAGTGGGAATATGCTGCAGCTGCAGATGTTGGTCAAAGAGAATATAATGCTTATAAAGGGCAAAAGAAATATCCTTGGTCAGGTACTTACACTCGTTCAGGAAAAAGACAAGTTAGAGGTGATCAATTGGCTAACTTCAAACAAGGAAAAGGAGATTACGGTGGAATCGCAGGTTGGTCTGATGATGGTGCTGATATCACCAATAAAGTTAAATCATATCCTCCAAACGATTTCGGATTGTATGATATGGCCGGTAACGTAGCCGAATGGGTTGCTGATGTTTACAGACCTATAGTTGACGATGAAGCTAATGACTTCAACTACTACAGAGGTAACGTTTACATGAAAAATAAAATCGGCGAAGACGGAAAAGTTGAATTAGTTACTCAAGAAACACAAAGATTTGACACTTTATCAAACGGTAAAATTGTTTCCAGAAATTTCCCTGGACAAATTGCTCAAGTGCCTGTTGATGAAAACGAAACTTACTTAAGACAAAACTTTGACAAATCTGATAACAGAAATTATCGTGATGGTGATAAACAATCAACCAGATATTTCAAATTCGGAAATTCAGAAGAAGGTGATGAAAAAGGCAAGTTAAGAGACGATCAAAGAATGTACGATTCACCAAAACACAATGTTTCTACAGATAGTTTAGGAAACATGGTGAAGAAATATGACAAGTCTAACAAAAGAACCACTTTGGTAAATGACGATGTTAGGGTTTACAAAGGTGGATCTTGGAGAGACAGAGCTTATTGGTTAGATCCTGCTCAAAGAAGATACTTCCCTCAAGATATCGCTACCGATTACATCGGATTTAGATGTGCTATGTCAAGAGTAGGTCCTAAAGCAGACAAAAAGAAAAGACCAAGAAACTAATTAAGTTTTAGATAATACCAAAAAAGCCCTAATTTTAAGGGCTTTTTTATTTTAATAATACTCTAATGACCATTCAACAAATCCATAACATATTTTTAAAATGTTCAGGTATTTCTATTGATACCAGAAAAATTGAGTCTAACTCTTTGTTTGTAGCCATTAAAGGGGAACGTTTTGACGCCAATACATTCGCTCAAGATGCTTTAGGGAAAGGCGCAGCTTATGTAATAATAGACAACAAAGATTATCACATCGATGACAGAACTATTTTAGTAGAGGACAGTCTTGTTACCTTACAATCCTTGGCTCAGTACCATCGTTTGTATTTACAATTGCCGATTATTGCTTTAACCGGAAGTAACGGAAAGACAACTACTAAAGAATTAATCCATGTGGTTTTGTCAAAAAAGCACAAAACAATGGCAACCGTTGGAAATTTGAATAATCATATAGGAGTGCCTTTAACATTGTTGTCGTTTACTAAAGAGACCCAAATAGGTATCGTAGAAATGGGCGCTAATCACCAAAAAGAAATAGCCTTTTTATGTGAAATAGCACAACCTGATTATGGTTTTATTACCAACTTTGGAAAGGCTCATTTAGAAGGTTTCGGTGGTGTAGAAGGAGTGATTAAAGGCAAGAGTGAAATGTATGATTATTTGAGGGCTCATCATAAATCAGTTTTTGTGAATTTTGATGATGAAATTCAAAACCAGAAAACAACAGACATAAAAAGATATGGATTCAGCAAAATAGATAAAACAACCAATGTTTTTATCGAAAGTGTTGAGGCTAATCCGTTTGTGATCATAAGTTCGTTAGGAGAAACTATACAGTCAAATTTAATAGGGTTATATAATGCAAATAATATTAGTGCTGCTATTACCATAGGTCATTATTTTGGAGTTGAAGCATCGGATATAAAAGAGGCCATAGAAAGTTATGTGCCCGAAAATAATCGCTCGCAATTATTAACGAAAGGCAGCAACGAAATTATCCTCGACGCTTATAATGCGAACCCAAGTAGTATGAAAGTAGCTTTGGATAATTTCATTCAGTTAGACAAACCTAATAAAGCGATAATTATTGGAGATATGTATGAGTTGGGAGAAGAGAGTCTTTCAGAACATAAAGCCATTGTTGATTTTTTAGTCAAAGAAAGTGATTTCGAAGGTCATTTGATTGGAAAAGATTTCTTTGCAAATGTCATAGAAAATAAAAATTTGCATTTCCATCCCACTTTTGAAAGCTTTGCAAAATATTTGTCAAATAATAGTTTTAAGAATAAGATACTTTTGATAAAAGGATCGAGAGGCATGGCTTTAGAACGTACTCTAGATTATATTTAAAAAGTTAGACTCCTCAATACCTTGAGGAGTTTTTTATTTTTCAAAAGTTTATAAATCAATTAAATAGGAGTTAATGGTAATTGTAATATACTTTTGAATTTCATTAAATTAAAAAGAGAAATATATTTTAAGTGGTGTAATTGTTTTACTTTTATAAGTTATTATACAATATGGCTTGCTTTTAAACGGTATTTTTTTTGTTTAAAAGAGGATACGATGGAAGGAAATTACAGTTGTTTATCTGTTTTTCCGAGGTGAAATTTAACTCTCAATGATAAACTAATTTAATTTTAATTTATAAAAAATGAATAACACTACTACAAGCAAGAAACTATTAGTTCTTTTCTTTTTTATGATTTCCTTCATTGGAAAATCTCAAGTTGCCGGGACGCATTTTACAGTGACTTTGGCAAACGTTACATCAACATCCAACACTATGGAGTTTGATATAATGTTAACAATTGATGGTACCGGAGATGCTGCTGCCGGGGTAAAGCTGTCTGCGATGTCTGTGGGGGTTAATTATAACACCGCTATTGTAAATGGAGGTACCCTTTCCTGTGCATACATTGGTGGTAAAAGCGCTCAGATTTCCGGATTGATAAATCCTGTTTCACCCAGTACTGTAACAGCAGGGCATATCAGAATTACTGGCTCGCCCTTAACTATTGACAACTCATTTGATGTTGTAAACGGCACATACACTTTTGGAAGATATCGATTGACAAATACTGCCAATTGGACTTCAAATTCGGATGCTCAGTTATGGTTGCAGCCAAACAACATAGGTAGAACAAACACCGCAGTAAATGCTTTTCCTTATGGAGTTTCTGCCGGTGCATCTTATTCTTACAGTACTACTGCTCCTGCGGGTTCACCAGGTGTTAGCTTAGGATATACACAAGCTGCTCCTTTGACAGCCATGCTAAATGTTTCGGCTCAAGATTGTGCAACTGTAGGTTCCCCAGTGGTTACGGATGTAAATTGTTTTGGTGGAACGAATGGCGCGGCTACTATCACATTGTCAGCTTTGACACCAAGTGTTTCAGCTATTAGCTATACTGTAAATGGTGGTGTCTCTCAAAATGCAACGTTGGTTTCGGGCGCTTTTACCATAAGTGGATTAAGTGTTGGAAGTTACACTGTAGTTATTTCAAATGCAGGTTGTCCCGATGTAACGGTACCATTTACGGTTGCCGGACCTACAACTCCATTAACAAATGTTAACAACCAATCAGCGTGTGATACTTTTACTTGGTCAGTTACCGGATTGACCTATACTTCAAGTGGGACATACACAGGAACATCAACCAACTTAAACGGATGTACAGTAAATGAAACCTTGAATTTAACCATTACACCAAGCACTTCAAACACCACTACGGCTTCGGCTTGTGATACTTATACCTGGTCAGTAAATGGAAGTACTTATACCACATCAGGAACTTATACATCAGTGGTTGGATGTCATACTGAGACTTTGAACTTGACTATTACGCCAAGCACTTCAAACACCACTACGGCTTCGGCATGTGATACTTATAC
>NZ_CAMLRU010000051.1 GCF_946482535.1 uncultured Flavobacterium sp. | reverse complement strand
TTGATTTGACCGCAACATATAATATCTACGAAGAAAAAGTAGTTAGTTTAGCCGCCTATGCCGGCCAACAGGTATATGTATCTTTTGTAAAAGTTTATACGCAACCTTTAACCACTTTGGATGGCGACCGTTGGTTGGTGGACAATGTAAGTATTATTGAACAATGCTTAGACCCAACCACACTCACTGCTTCAGGTATTACACAAACCTCTGCTAACTTGAGTTGGGGTAATCCGAGCGGAGCAACATCATGGGAAATTGAAGTATTGCCTTCGGCCAATCCTTTTACCGGTGTTGGTATCGTTTATAATGGTGTATTGCCTTTTAATGCAACAACAACAGCTACCGGCGCGCCATTAACACCCTCGACTGATTATAAATATTATGTGAGAGCAATTTGCAGTAACGGAGGAAACAGTCTTTGGATTGGGCCTTATTTATTTTCTACATCATCACCGGGATTAAGTTGCTCTGCGCCAATAGTAATTGGTTCACTTCCATACTCAACTACAGACAATACGGCAAACTACAGCGACAATATCGCTATTGAAGGTGTACCCGGAACATCTTGTGGGGCGACTAACGGATATTTAAACGGTAATGATGTGGTGTATGCTTTTACACCAACCACCAGTGGTGTTATCAATGTAACCATGTCTCCTACCGCAACATACTCCGGAATTTTTGTCTATAACAGTTGTGCCAATATCGGTGTGAATTGTATCGCAGGAGCAGGTAATTCCGGAACAACGGTAAGAACATTTGATGTAAATGTTACCGCAGGAACAACCTATTACATAGTAATTTCAACATGGGCTTCCCCACAAACCACCGCATATACTTTAACTATACAAACCGTTAACTGTCCACCTCCAACAACATTAACCGCCACGGGTATCGGACAAACTGTAGCCAACTTAAGTTGGGCCAACCCGGGTGGTGCTACATCATGGGAATATGTTGTACAACCCGCAGGTTCAGCAATTCCGACAGTTGCGGGGACACAAACTAATAGCAACACCAATAACCCTATTACAAATTTAAATTCGGGGACCAATTACCAATTTTATGTAAGAGCCGATTGTGGAAATGGCACCTTTAGTGCTTGGGCCGGACCTTTCTTGTTTACCACAGCTGCCAATTATTGTGCAGGAAATCATTTTTATGATACCGGTGGCGCCTCTGGAGTATATAATAATAATGCCAATGTTACTACAGTAATTTGCCCTAATACCCCGGGAGATCAAATCACAGTTATTTTCAATTCCTTCAATTTAGAAAGTGGATTTGATTATTTAAAAATCTATGACGGTAATAGCAGTGCAGCAACCTTACTTGGGAATTTTACCGGAGCGACATTACCTCCATCATTCACCTCCAGCGCTGTTAATGGTTGTTTAACCTTTGTGTTCACATCAGATACTTCTGTAACTTTAGCAGGATGGGATGCTACCATAATTTGTTCGCCACCTCCAACATGTCCTAAACCAACAGGAGTGACCATCTCAAACGTTGGACAAACATCTGCAACCATAACATGGACAGAAGTAGGAACAGCGACTACTTGGGAAGTATTACTATTACCTGCAGGTTCACCGGCACCATTACCTAGTGCTACAGGGACAATAACAACCACTAATCCTTTTTTTGCAACCAATTTAACATCGGCTACATCCTATGATGTATATGTTAGAGCCATCTGCAGCACTTCTGACATTAGTTTTTGGTCTAATAAAGTAAGTTTTACCACATTAATTTCTAATGATGAGTGTATTAATGCCATAACTGCGCCTGTCAATGCAACGACTTTATGTACATTGACCGCAGCCGGAGCATTAATCGGAGCTACTGCCTCTACTCAAGGAAATACCTGTTCAGGAACTGATGATGACGATGTTTGGTTTCAATTTACGGCAACCAGTACCCAACACACCATTTCATTGTTAAACATAGCCGGAAGTACAACCGACTTATTTCATGTTGTATATTCAGGCAGTTGCGGTGCATTAACCCAACTCTATTGCAGTGATCCGAATACCAGTACTGCCAATAATTTGATACCGGGACAAACCTATTTTATAAGAATTTATTCTTATACCTCAACTCCGGGACAAACCACTACATTTAGTTTATGTATTGGGACGCCGGTTCCGCCGCCAACTTGTATCAACAATCAACCTGCCGGAAACACCTGTCAGACTGCTACACCAATATGCAACTTAAATGGATATTGTGGAAGTACCTCTTCTACTTATACCGCTGATTATTGGTCACAGTTAAATTCGACTTTCTGTGGTTCTATTGAAAACAACTCTTTTTTAACTTTTGTTGCCACTTCAAATTCTATTTCTTTTGATGTTTGGGTTACCACTTCACAAAATAATGACGGAATACAAATCATGATTTTCAGTGCCACCAATTGTGCTGGTGCCGTAACTAATTATACTTGTTGGAGTCCGGGTATTGTTCCTGTAGGCTCTACCAATATTTCAGCTTCGGGATTAGTGGTTGGAAACACCTATTACATCATGATAGATGGTTATGGAGGAGATGTTTGTAATTATGTTATTGCAGCCAACAGCGGAATTCAAACCCAAGTTAACGCAACTTCTTCAGACGATACCATTTGTATGGGAGGAAACGTCAATCTTAATGCGGTTGGAGGGAACGGAACTTATAATTGGACGTCTTCACCGGCTACTACCGGACTGAGTGCGACCAGCGGGGCTTCAGTAACTTTCACACCTACAGCAGCCGGAGTATATACCATTACAGCAACCTCAACAGATGGAAATACCGTTTGTCCACAAGATGTTTCTGACTCGGTAACTATAACTGTTAATGAAGATTCAATACCTGAATTTAATACTTTTGGCCCTTATTGCGAAGGGGAAACCATTCCGGCATTACCCACAACTTCGAATAATGGTGTAATTGGAACATGGTCACCGGCTGTAGTGAACAATACTCAATCAGGAAGTTATACTTTTACACCGAATGATGTGGATTGTTCGACACCTGTTACCGTCTCAATAACGATAAATCCAACGGTAAATCCAACTTTCAATGCAGTTCCTGTATTGTGTTATGGAGACACGGCTCCTTTACTCCCTTCTTTATCTAATAACAATATTACCGGAGTTTGGAACCCTTTAACGATAGACAATACACAATCGGGATCTTATACATTTACACCTAATCCGGGTCAATGTGCAACTTCTTTTATTAGAGAGGTAACTGTTACACCATTAATTACTCCAACATTTTTATCGCCGGCGCCTATTTGCAATGGGGATACGGCACCAACTTTGCCCACTACTTCTTTAAACGGAATTACAGGAACTTGGTCTCCTTCATCGGTAGATAACACTCAAACGGCTACCTATACTTTTACGCCTAATGCCGGACAGTGTGCTACTTCGACTACTTTGGTAATTACAGTGTATCAAAATTGCTCATTCGGAAGTTTCGCTAATGCTGTTTGGTTAACCAATTGTGAAACCGGAAATTTCTTTAATACAGTTGGTTCCGGGACCTCAATCATTGGACCCGCTCAAAATATTTTCCCGAATACCGACTTCGGAACCTATGTTGCTTACTCCAATACTTTCAAATTAAGAGGAGCCGAAGTTAAAACATTCAAAATCGCCACTGCTAATGTCTGCAGTGCTCGTTTTTATTACAGAATTTATCCAGCTTCCGGAACTCCCGGTGCGTTCGCTGTAATGAATTTACCTTTCTTTGATGATTGTGTCAGCGGTTCATTCCCATCAGGAGGACCTTGTAATACCGGGGATCAAAAATGGCAAAAAGTATTAACCGACGCTGAATTACCAATTGATTTAACAGCTTATCCTGCGGGAGATTACATTTTAGAGGTTTATTATGATGTTACCGGAGATGTGAACACAACGACTCAATGTGATGACACCATTTTAATCAATAATAATGGTGCCAATTTTATCGCTACTTATACGCTACAGAGCAATCCTACCTTTACCGCTATTTCGCCATCAACTTGTATTGCAAATGACGGGTCAATTACTATCGGTAGTTTGGCTCCGAATACTACTTATGAGTTGACTTATTCAGATGATTCATCAATAGTTGGACCTATAACAATTTCAACAAACGGATCGGGAGAATACACCATCAATGGTTTGAATGTAGGAACTTATTCAAACTTTAGTTTTAGCGTTAACAGTTGTTCATTTAATGCTAATGACACCATCACTTTAACTGTACCTTTGAGTGCTTCAGTAACAGGAACAGATCCTTTGACTTGTAACGGTACTTCGGGTACAATCACTATCGGAGGGTTAATTCCAAATCAAGTATATGCTGTTTCTTATACTGATGACACTTTAACAGTTGGACCAACCAATTATACTACAGATGCAAGCGGGCAAATCATCTTAACCGGATTAAATGCCGGAGTGTATACCGACTTTAATCTTGTCAATGCCAGTTGCTCTGTATCATCAAGTCAGATTATTACCTTGATTAATCCCGGAGCACCTATAGTAAGTGTTAACAGCGTTGCCATTTGTAATACCCAAAGTACTACAATAACTGCTACTCCTCAAGTTACGGGTACCTATAATTTTGTTTGGAATGTACCGGTTGGGTCAACAAATCCGGGTAACGTAGCTTCCTTCTCAACAACAATCCCGGGAACCTATACTGTTATTGCCACACCAAATACACCGCTTGCCTGTAGTTCATCTCCAACTTCGGGAGTAGTGACTATTATACCGTCAACTACAATTAGTTTAACTTCTGATAATGATAGCCAAATGCTATGCATCAACTCAGTCTTAGAAAATATTTTATATACTGCAACAGAGGCTACTTCAGTTACCGCAACCAATCTTCCTGCGGGAGTTATTGGAACATTTGACTCGGGAACAGGTCTTTTCACCATCAGTGGTACCCCAACAGAATCAGGAACTTTTAATTTTGTGGTATCAGCTACCGGTGTGTGTAATACTACTACCTTAAGTGGTAGTATCATAGTAAAACCTTATGTGACAGCTACCTTTAACCCAATAACTATTTGTAGCGGTGATGCGGTATCTTTACCAACGACTTCAATCGAAGGATATACGGGAACTTGGAGTCCGGCCGCGGCAAGTAATACGCAAACGGGTACTTACACCTTTACCTTAAATTCAAGTGTTTGCGGTCCGACATCGAGTTTGACCATTACTGTAAATCCGATTGTGACCCCTACATTTAGTGCTTACGCTCCATTGTGTGTTGGTGAAACTCCGCCTACGCTTCCAAGCTCTTCCTTACAGGGAATAACCGGAACTTGGCTACCGGCAGTTATTGATAATACTACATCAGGCACTTATATCTTTACTCCTGCTGTTGGACAATGTGCTACCAATGGTGCACTTGCTGTAACTGTTCAAAGCGGATTTGATTTTGAAATCACCGGCAGTTGTATCAACAATAGTTTCATTTTAGAAGTTACTGCTGTCAATGATACTTTTGACATCAATACCGCCAGTTTTGCTTGGTTTAATGAGAGCCAACAACTCATAGGTTCAAATATGAATACTTTAGATGTAACTCAATATTTAAATGGAACCACAGTTGTAGAAAGTTTACCGATAAGCTTTAATGTAACGGTAACCAATCCTGACGGATGCCTAAGAAATGAATCTATTACTTTGGATAGGATATTTTGCGGTATTCAGAAGGGAATTTCAGTCAATAACGACAATAACAATGATTTCTTTGATTTGCGTTTGTTAGATGTTAAAAATCTGAGTCTTTTCAACAGATACGGAATGAAAGTTTACAGCAAAAATCAATACCGTGACGAATGGAAAGGCCAATCCGATAATGGTGATGCTTTACCCGATGGTACTTATTATTACATTATTGAGTTTAACAATGGATCCGAAGCTGAAACCGGCTGGATTTATAAGATAACCAAAAACTAAAAAAAAACGTCCCGAGATTCGGGACGTTTTTTTTTAATACAATGCCTTAGCTTCTTCTACAACCTCAATCAAAATATTGTTGTTAATAGCCTCTAAAGAATTATAGCGTAATGATTTAATAGTGTTTCTGCCATTATCTGCCACTAGATGTTGCTGATGACTTTTTAACTCAAAGCCCTTGGCAAAACCAACATCTACAAATTGGTGCTTGTGACTTGCGTTAAGATAGCAGAAAGGCTTCTTTTTATAATAGAAATAAGGAATGCCCCATTTGAATTCCAAAGTAGCTTCGGGTAAGGCCTGTTCGATTACTGCTATCACATGTAACAGTATATTTCGATACTTTTCGGGTTGATTGAGTATGTATAATTCGGTGGGTTTCAACTAATCGATACCGTATTGGTCAAATAAATAAACTAAAGCGGCCATAGTAGCTCCGCCTAATTCCAATTCTCTCTTATTGATGGCATCAAAAGTATCATTGGCGGCATGATGGTAATCAAAGTAACGTTGGGAATCAGGTTTCAAACCGGCTTTAACGATTTTCACAGAAGTCAGCGGACTAATATCGGAACCGGTTCCACCTTTGACAAAGCTATGTATCAGATACGGTTCAAACAAGGGCTTCCAACTCATAATCTTTTCAAAATTACTGTCATCACATTCAAAGAAAAAACCTCTGGGTGTAAATCCGCCTGCATCGCTTTCTAAAGCAAAAATGTGATTTTCATTATTGGCCTTCGACATTAATTCATATTGCTTACCGCCTTTTCCTCCATTTTCTTCATTCATAAAAAGAACAACTCTGATGGTGTTTTTAGGTTTGTAATTCAACTTTTTAAAAAGCTCTAAAACCGCCATACTTTGCACACAACCGGCTCCGTCATCGTGCGAACCGTCGGCCAAATCCCAAGAATCCAAGTGGCCGCCAACGACCATAATTTTTTCCGGATGCTCGCTACCTTTAATTTCTCCGATCACATTATAAGAAAGCACATCATCATATTGCTCACAAGATTGCTTAAAATAGAATTGCAATTGTGGATTTTCTTTTAATTTTCGACTCAACAATTCGGCGCCATTAGTACTGATTGCAGCCGTAGGGATGTGTTTCTCTTTGGGTAAATCTCCATAACTCTGCATACCGGTATGGGGAAAATCATCCAATCTTAAATTCATCGAACGCACTATGGTAGCTACTGCTCCAAACTTGGCGGCTTCTTTCGCTCCGGCATAACGTTGATCTACACAATGTCCGTAAGATTTAAAGGTTTCTATATTTTCAGGTTCCATCGGGCGATTGTAGAAGACAATTTTGCCTTTGATTTTGGCTTCGCCCAAAGTTTCTAATTCCTTAAGGCTGTGTACTTCTATAAGTTGGGCTGTCAGACCGTTTTTGGGGGTAGCCACCGAACCACCAAGCGCACAAATGGGAACGCTTATTTTGTTCTTCTTATCTAAGATATAAGCCGTTTCTTTTTCTCCTCTCACCCATTTAGGCACCATAACTTCTTGCAGATAAACTTTATCCAAACCTAAAGTCTCCAATTGTTGCTTAGTATAAATCACGCCTTTCTCAGCTCCAACAGAACCCGATAAACGCTGACCTATTTTATTAGATAAATCATCCAACCAAGCATAACATTTAGATTCAGTTAAGGCCGTTTTATAAAGTTGGGAAAGCATTTGTTCGTCATTGGTTTGGGCAAATGCATTTGAAGTCAGGAAAAATAAAGAGCCGAAAAGAAGTTTTTTCATTAGGGTAATTTTTCTCAAAAATAATTCAAAAAACATTTGGTCACAGAAAAAATATTCATTTACTTTGTTTTTCAAAGTACTTTTATATGGAAGCAAAAGATTATTTAAAAGACATTCAAGACATCAAACAAATGATGTCACAATCGACTCAGTTCATCTCTCTGAGCGGTTTATCGGGAATCTTAGCCGGATTGTATGCTTTAGGCGGTGCCATCGCGGTTAACTTTTTAATCGATAATCACCATAGCAAGTACATCACTTTGGAAAGTACCACTTTTAAACTAATCATTGCGATTGCCTTAGCTGTCTTGGTTTTATCTCTAATCACAGCCTATTTATTAACGGTAAAAAAAGCCAAGAAAGTTGGTGAAAAAGTGTGGAATCCATCGTCGAAAAGACTGTTAATTAATTTTTGCATCCCATTGTTTACGGGCGGTATTTTGTGCTTACTTTTATTGAGACACGGCATATACGGACTCATTGCGCCTATCTCCTTGATATTTTACGGATTGGCTTGTGTAAATGCCAGTAAATATACTTTACGAGACGTACGTTATTTAGGCATTACCGAAATCATTTTAGGATTGATTGCCGTAGAATATTCCGGTTTCGGATTGTATGTGTGGATTCTGGGTTTCGGAATTTGTCATATAGTTTACGGCGCAGTGATGTATTATAAATACGATAGGAATTAAGTAAGTGAAAAACCTCATCCAAAATATCAACAAAGCTTTTGATCACCGAATACGTTTGGGGATTATGTCGGTATTGATGGTCAATGAAAGTGCCGATTTTAATATGCTCAAAGAATTACTCGGCGTTACCGACGGGAATTTGGCCAGTCATACCAAAGCTCTGGAAACCGAAGAATACATTATGATTGAAAAACAATTTATTGGTAAAAAACCCAATACGCGTTACATGGCTACAGCAACCGGGAAAAAAGCCTTTCAAGATCATATTGAAGCGCTTGAAAAATTAATATCCAAACGCTAACAATTTTTTTATTCATTTACTTTGAATTTCAAAGTACTTTTAATTTAATTTATGAGAGATTTAATCATTGAAAAAATGTATGAGTGGAGCAAAAAGCCCTACCAAAAATTCTTCAAAAAGAATGAACCTTGGAAAGTCACCGCTAAAGAACTCATCCAGTATCCGCAAGAAAGTTTGGGATTTCACATGGGCTGTTTTTTGTTAAAGTACAACTTTGAAATGCAACCCAAACTCGAAGACCACGATGTCTTTCATGTACTGACCAATACCGGAGTTTCTGTACCTGAAGAAATTGGAATGCAATACTATTTATTGGGCAACAACAAAAAAAGCATATATCAATTTGCTGTCATTTGCCTCGGAACGCTTTTCTATCCTACCCAATTCAAAATATTTTTAAAGTATTACGAAAGAGGTAAAGCTGCTCACCATTTTCATGATTTGCCTTTCGAAAAAATGTTGCATATCCCGATTCAAAATATTCAAAACTCTTTTAATATCAAATAAAATGAACCTAGCACTAAAACTCTTCAACCAAAACAAAAAGACCAACCAACTCTTGCTTTTTTATGGCATGTATTGTCTTTCATTACTGTTGGTCAGAGCCAAAATCACGAATTCTGTCTATTTGTTTTTCTTGATTTGGAATGTATTCCTAGCATTCATTCCCTATGCAATTACATCACACTTATTGACTTTAGACTTAAAAAAAACGGCTTCATTCAAAGTATTTGCTATCATCATAGTTTGGCTGGCTTTTGTGCCCAATGCGTTTTATATCATTACCGATTTAGTGCATTTGGTTAACTCAAACGGACACATTTTTTGGCTCGATTTGATTATCCTGAGTTCTTATGCCTTGATTGGTTTTGCCTTTGGAATATTGTCGTTACTCGATTTTGAAAAAATCATCCAACAATTTACACTCAAAAAGAACATACAATTGATTATTCCGACCATTTGTTTTCTCTGTGGCGTGGGAATTTATATCGGAAGAATTCTGCGCTACAACAGTTGGGACATCATCAGTAATCCGATTGACTTGGGCATCGATTTGTTCCAAATGGCCATTTCACTTAAATCGATACTGTTCTCAATACACTTTGGTGTTTTTATCTATTTCTCCTATTTAATCAAAAAGAATTTAACCGTTAATAATCCTTCATATGGAAACACAAATTTATAACACTGAAAACAACAGTAGGTTTTCAACCTTTTTAGCACTTGGTTCATTTGGGATTGGAACCTTTATCTTATTACTTTATCTACTCTTTCCGGAAGAAGAAAGTCTATTGTTCGCCGGCTTTTTTTATGTCCTTTTTGCTTCTCTTATTAACGGATTAGTATTACTGAATTTACTCTATCGGTTTTGCATTTATCCTAATGAAAGGGAAATTTTAGCCATCAAAATGCTGATAATGTTAGCCAACATTCCCATCGCCATACTCTATTTCTTTATCGCAATGCATCAAAATTATTCATCTTAAAAACAATTAAACCATGGAAAATCAAGAATTTCAAGAAACCGAAACCAAAACATTTTTTCAATCCAACACCGCCAAAATGATGATGGTGGGTTTGCTCACGCTTTTTTTACTGATACCGCTTCTATTTGTTCAAAATTTGATTATTGAACGTTCCCAACGAAAATCTGAAGTCGTCAGAGAAGTGTCCAATCTTTGGGGAAGTGATGTTGCTTTTTACGGACCGGTATTACGCATTCCGTATAACACTTATGAAAACCTGAATGTTATTGATCAAAAAACCGGTGCTGCCACACTGCAAAGAAGAGCCACAACCAATTACGCTTATTTCTTCCCTAACGAATTGACGAATATTTCCAAGGTAAAGAAAAACGAATCACTCAAACGCGGTTTGTTTAATCCGGTGGTTTTTACCGCAGATATGAATTTCAAAGGCAATTTTGCAGCGCCCAATTTTGCCAAACTCAACATACCTGAAGAAAGTATCCAATGGGATAAAGCCGCTATCGTTGTCAAAACCACAAACTTGAAAAGTATCAAAAGTGAATTAAAGGTTCTATTGAACAACGAAAAACTTACTTTCGAGCCACAACCTGATGACAAGAGCAGCTATAGTATCTTAGCCACCAATATGTTTGATTACAAAACTTTAGCCAAGAATAACAACCTCAATTTCAGTTTCGGCATTACTTATAACGGAAGCAACAGCATCAATTTTATCCCAATTGGGAAAGTAACCCATGTGAGTATCGATTCTGATTGGGAATCGCCAAGTTTTGAAGGTTCCTTTGCGGCTAATGACACCACTAAAGTAGTCAACAAAGAAGGTTTTCACGCCGATTGGAAAGTTTTAGACATCAATCGCACGTTTTCGCAGCAATACGCCAATTTTTTACCCAATTTGGAGGATTACCTTTTCGGCGTAAAATTTATTGAAACCGTCGACGAATACCAGCAAAATGAGCGTGTTTCTAAATATGGTTTCCTGGTAATCGGCTTGACATTCCTGATTTTCTTCTTGATTCAATCGATAAGCAAAATCAACATTCATATTTTCCAATACTCTATGATTGGTATTGCCTTGATTATGTTTTACACTTTGCTGATTTCAATTACCGAGCACAGCAGCTTTAGCTTGGCATATGGTATTTCCGGAATTGCTGTGGTAGTCATGATTGCGCTTTATTCGATATCTATTTTGAAAAATCGAAAATTTCCAATGTTTATTGCAACAGCACTTTCTGTCTTGTACACGTTTATTTATGTGATTATTCAAATGGAAGATTATGCGCTGTTGGTAGGCAGCATAGGATTGTTCTTCATCCTTGGTGCCGTGATGTATTTCTCCCGAAAAATTGATTGGGGAAAATAAATTAATTTATAAAAAATAACGCTGAAAGAACCTGCTTAATGAGCAGGTTTTTTTTATTGAAACTGGTTGAAATCGAACTTCCAATCGAGTTCATTTCGATACCAAATTCGGCCTTGAGAAACTTGCAGTGGACTATCGAAATTATTCGTATACAAACTTCCGGTTCCTAAACCTTGCGGCATCGGATTTTGAAGTGTGAAAGTAAATTGGGCAATCGCGTTCAAACCGACATTACTTTCCAAAGCCGAAGTAATCCACCAACCGATATTGAATTTTTCAGCCAAGGAAATCCATTCTAAAGTACCGCGAAATCCGCCGATAAAACTGGGCTTCAAAATGATGTATTGCGGTCGGATTTTTTGTAATAAAGCTTCCTTTTCTTCAACAGTAAACACACCTATTAGCTCTTCGTCTAAAGCAATGGGCAAATTCGTCTTTTTACATAAGACTGACATCGTGTCAGTATGATTTTTTTGAATAGGTTGTTCAATGCTATGAATTTTAAAACCAGTAATTTGATTAATTTTATCTAAAGCTTCATTTTCAGAAAAAGCACCGTTCGCATCGACCCGAATCTCTATGGTTTTCTCGTCAAAATTTTGACGAATAAACCGCAATAATGCCATTTCTTTGTTGAAATCTATGGCGCCGATCTTCATTTTTATACAGGTAAAACCCTGGGCAATTTTGTCTTCAATTTGACGTTTCATAAACGCTTCATCACCCATCCAAACGAGTCCGTTTATCACCATAGATTCTTCTCCCGAAGTAAATTTAGACGGAAATAAAACAAACGGATTTTCACTTTTTAAAGACAAAAAAGCCATCTCAACGCCGAATTGAATCGATGGAAATTCGATTAATTCTTGCCATAATTTTTCGACTCCGAGACGAATATTTTCACAAACCCAACGCAGTTTTTCTTCATAACCCGGTCGGTCGTCTGCTGATAATCCGCGTAAAATTCCGCACTCACCTATCCCTTTTTTGCCGTCATTTTCGAGCACCAAAAACCAAGTTTCCTTATCGGTCAAAATACCGCGAGAAGTGCCGGAAGCTTGTTTGAAATTTAGTATGTATCGATGGTAAGTTGCGGTCATTTTTTTAGTCTAAAACGCGTAAAATCTTTTTAAAATTATTGGTCTCAAAACCATTTTTTTCAAACTCATCCAAATCGCTTTTGGTTTGAGTAGCCCAACTCTTATGGTTGGCCAAATGGTTTTGTTTGTATTTTTTGTGGATGTCCTTGGCCTGATTTATCCTATCCGTAAACATATAAACATGCGCCAATTGCAGTTGATAATTCAGCTCCGATTTGTTCATTGAAATGGCTTTCTGAAAAGCTTCTTCGGCTTTCACGAACTGTTTAGAAGACAAATACAAACTCCCTAACAAACCATAATCAACAGCTGTTGCTCTGTTTTTCTCAATGATTTCTTTTTGGATTTTTTTAATCGCTTCTTCCGATTTGTTAGTGAAACTAAGCTTTTGAGCATCATTTCTGAGACGTTGCAGATAACCATTTAATTGTCCGGAATTGACCAAACTCTCTTCTGCTATGGTTTCGATGCTTTTGGTCTTTTCCGCGCTTAAGAGCTTCTTGTATTCGGCATAGGTATATTTGGCAATGAAAACCTCCAAGAAACTACCTAAAAACAGCTCTTTATTCTCTACTTTCGGTGTCATTTCCAGTTTTTCGGCCAAAGCCAGAATTTCTTTTTTATTATCTGTTGTCCAACCGCTTCTCAAGTTATAATTCACCCAAGGCACGACTTCTAAAACTATTTTCTCTTTCATCACCCAATTGTCACTTTGAAACCCAAACCAGAGATTTCGGGTATTTGACGGGAGACATTTTGATTTTTCTGTGAGTAGTTTGGCTGCTTTATTCACCGGCTCATCTTGAACAATACACGCATTCTTAGGCGTTCCGGTTTTTTCGTATTGTAAAGCATCTTGCTCATTGGTAAACAAGGCAAACTTACACTTGTCATCTCCTGAAATGGTGGATAACAAAAATATGGTTCCGGCGGTTCCTTGACTAATGCCGCTCGGATCGGGTATAGCTTTTAAAACCGAGACCAAAGAGGCACTGATTTTTTGATTGTCATCCAAAAGCGAAATGCGGTAAACCACCTCGGTAGTTCCCAAGGGGAAATCGGTAGTTTTGATAACTTTGCGCTTTCCGGCTTCCAAAACTATGGTTTCGTCTGTGGTTCTGATATGGTCCCAAAAACCTTCATTGCTTTGGGCAAAAGTGAGTGTTGAACAAGCCAACAGTAAGCTTACAATTGAAAACTTCATAATATTTTTTTCGTTCCTAAAACAAGAAGAGTGCCAAAACCGGCACTCCTGTTTCTGTAATAAATTAAAGCGAAATGCTTTCGCCTATATCGAGCAGCATCAAGTCTTTTCCGGCATCAAAGAACTTCTTCTTGGCTTCGTCATGATTGATAACAATAAAGCCGAAAGTATCATAATGGCAACCCAAAATCTTATCGCAATCGACAAAATCAGCGGCCATGATAGCATCTTCAACATCCATAGTAAAACAATTTCCTATGGGAAAAATGGCCAAATCCAACTTGGTGCGCATTGGAATTAATTTCATATCCATAGTCAGAGCGGTATCGCCCGAAATATAAATGTTTTTGTGCTCGCCTTCGATTACAAATCCGCCCGGATTTCCGCCGTAACTGCCATCAGGAAATGAACTCGAATGCGCCGCTGTGACATATTTTACTTTCCCAAAATCAAATTGCCAGCTTCCGCCTTGGTTCATCGGATGGTATTGAAATCCTTTATTTCCGAAATGCGTCGCTATTTCCCAGTTGGAAACTATTACGGAATTATTGTTTTTGGCCACCGTTTCTACATCTGCAGTATGGTCAAAATGTGCATGCGTAATTAGAATGTAATCAGCTTTTAGAGTACTGATATCTATATGCGATGCTTTTTCATTTCCTGAAATAAAAGGATCAACCAGCAAATGCTTTCCTCCTACTTCAATTCCGAGACAAGAATGACCGTAAAAAGTAATTTTCATAACTGTATTTTTAAATTAAACATAATTCACCACCACATCTGAAATAAAGAAAATCAGACACAAGGCTAAAAGTACCGAAAGCAAAAACGTACTGATAGCAAGCTTCTTTAATTCGGGGTCCAAAAGTTTAGGGTTTTGGTTTTTATAAACCGTTATCAAATGGCCAATCAAAGGAAAATAAGCCACTACGAAGATGTATTGGTCAAAATGAAAATCGTTTAAAAATGCAAACAACAAAACCAAAACCATCGCTGAAATCACCAAGAAGAAATGGTACTTTTTAGCGGCAGCACCGCCCATTTTAACTACAATAGTATTTTTTCCGGCTTTTCTGTCGCTTTCTTCATCGCGCATGTTGTTCAAGTTTAAAACACCTACACTCAAAAAACCTATCGCTGTGGCCGGCAACAGCAACAACCAATCGATGGTTTTGGAGAACATAAAGTAAACCCCGAAAGCACTCACCAATCCGAAGAAAATAAACACAAACAAGTCGCCGTAACCGCGGTAACCGTAAGCGCCTTTTCCGACAGTATAACGAATAGCGGAAGCAATAGCTAAAACGCCCAATACTAAAAAGACAAATGAATACAGTAAATAACTTTCCTTGAAAGCAAAATAAATGAGTAATACCGCAAAAATCAAGGTGATTAAAGCCGTGATAATCATGGCTTTTTTCATGGCTTGCGGTGTAATGAGTCCGCTTTGAATGGCACGTTTGGGCCCAACCCTATCTTCGTTATCGG
>NZ_CAMLRU010000050.1 GCF_946482535.1 uncultured Flavobacterium sp. | reverse complement strand
AAAAATACGATACCATTCGCTATGGCGGATTTTATACCCAAGACCAAATCAAAGAAGTTGTCGCTTACGCCCAACAACGTCACATTACCGTCGTGCCTGAAATCGAAATGCCCGGTCACGCTGTAGCGGCTTTGGCGGCATATCCACAATATTCTTGTACCGGCGGTCCGTTTGAAGTCGAAAAACAATGGGGCGTTTTAGATGATGTGTTTTGTCCGAAGGATGAAACTCTCACGTTTTTAGAAAATATTTTATCCGAAGTGATTTCGCTATTCCCTTCTCAATACATCCACATCGGTGGTGATGAATGTCCGAAAACCCGATGGAAAAGTTGCGCTCATTGTCAAGGATTAATGAAAACCAAAGGACTCAAAGACGAACACGAACTGCAAAGTTATTTCATCCAAAGAATGGAAAAGTTTGTCAATAGCAAAGGCCGAAAAATCATCGGTTGGGACGAAATCCTCGAAGGTGGTTTGGCTCCCAACGCTGCGGTCATGAGTTGGCGTGGCACCGAAGGCGGTATCGCTGCGGCCAAAGAAAAACATAACGTCGTCATGACACCCGGTTCTCATTGTTATTTCGATCATTACCAAGGCAATCCGCAAAACGAACCTTTAGCTATCGGTGGTTACACTCCGGTGGAAAAGGTGTATGCCTTTAATCCGATTCCTAAAGAATTAACTTCTGAAGAGTCTAAATACATTTTAGGGGCACAAGCCAATTTATGGGCCGAATACATTACTTCTCCCGAGCAAGTAGAATACATGATTTTTCCTCGAATGATGGCGCTATCTGAAGTCGTTTGGGGTACGTCAAAACCGGAACAATACCCCGATTTTGTGAACCGAATGATACAACACTTCAAAAGACTGGATCAAAAAGGAATCAAATACAGTAAGGCTTTGTTCGAGATTACTGCTGAGGTCATGCCGAAACCAGGAGGTGATGGTGTATTATATTTGTTGAAAACCAATCAGTCCGCGAACGGAATTCGCTATACGACTGATGGAACGCAGCCTACAGCACAATCAAAGTCTTATGACCAACCCTTAGAAATCACGAAATCGCAAACCATTAAAGCGACTTATTTCGAAAATGGTTTGGCCAAAAGTAATGTCGCCGAACAACCATTCCATATCCACAAAGCGGTGAGCCAATTGGTGTCACTTCAAAACCAACCCAGCGGAAATTATGCCAAAGGTGGCGGATTTACCTTAGTAGATGGCATCAAAGGCGATAAAGCCAAATTCGGTCAACATTGGTTGGGCTTTTCGGGCACCGATTTAAACGCGACTATAGATTTGGGCAGCAAACAAAAAATCAATCACTTAAGCATCGGATTGTTGAACAGTCCTTCGTCGTGGATTTATTTCCCCAAAAAAGTAACGTTCCAAGTTTCGGAAGATATGCTGCAGTTTGAAACCGTCGGTACTTTTTCGTTTGAAGAAATTCAGCAAGCTAAAGGCCAAGTCGAACTTCAATGCAATCAAAAAAACATTCAATTTGTAAAAGTCACTGTCGAAAACTACGGCACTATTCCCGACGGTCAACCCGGCGCCGGAAACAAAGCGTGGCTTTTTGCAGACGAAATAACCGTAGAATAACCATGAGCAATCGCAGAAATTTTCTCAAAACAGCCGCCGCAGGTTCGGTAGCCTTGGCGTTAAATTCATTTACGTCAAAAGAAACCCATTCAGCAAAACCAAAAGGTAAAGTCAATAAGCCTATCGTGATTTCGACTTGGAATTTCGGAGTACAAGCCAATGGAGCCGCTTGGGAAATTTTAAAGAATAACGGTCGCGCACTCGATGCTGTAGAAGCCGGCGTTAAAATTCCCGAAGCCGATCCAACGGAAAGAAGTGTCGGTTACGGCGGAAGACCTGACCGTGACGGAAAAGTAACGCTCGATGCCTGTATTATGGATGAGTTTGCCAATATCGGTTCGGTAGCGGCTTTGGAACACATCAAACACCCGATTTCTGTAGCAAGAGCCGTGATGGAAAAAACGCCGCATGTGATGTTGGTAGGTGATGGTGCTTTGCAATTTGCCTTGTCACAAGGCTTCAAAAAAGAAAATCTATTGGTAGAAGCTTCCGAGAAAGAGTGGAAGGAATGGCTCAAAACCAGTCAGTACAAACCGATTGCCAATATCGAAAATCACGACACGATTGGCATGATTGCGTTGGATGCTCACGGCAATTTATCCGGTGCGTGTACGACTAGCGGCATGGCGTTTAAAATGCATGGTAGAGTTGGTGATTCGCCCATCATCGGAGCGGGTTTGTATGTCGATAACGAAATCGGAGCCGCCACAGCCACCGGTCACGGTGAAGAAGTCATCCGAATTGCCGGATGTCATTTGGTAGTCGAATTAATGCGGCAAGGGAAAACACCACAACAAGCTTGTGAAGAAGCCGTTTCGCGCATTGTAAAACTGACCCAAAACCGCAATAAAAATCTCAAAGACATTCAGGTGGGTTTTATCGCTTTAGACAAGCAAGGCAACTACGGAGCCTATTGTATTCAGGGCGGATTTAATTATGCTGTGAATGACAATTCGGGAAACAAATTAGTTGATGCGGATTATTTTTTAAAGTAAAATGGCAAAGTTAGAAATCGCTTGCTTTAATGTTGATTCAGCTGTTATCGCCCAACAAAATGGAGCCGATAGAATTGAGCTATGTGAAAATATTGAACTTGGGGGAACTACACCTAACCCCGCGACTGTGAGGCAGCTCAAAAGAGAGATAACGATTGATCTATATGTAATGATTCGCCAAAGAGGAGGAGATTTTGCTTATACAATGACGGAACTAATGGTTATGCATTGGGTTATCGAAGAATTAAAGAATGCAGGAGCTGACGGTTTTGTGTTTGGGGTTTTAACCCATGAACGTAAAATAGATGTAGAAGCAAATAAATCCTTAATAAGAATGGCAGCACCATTGCCATGTACTTTCCATCGCGCTTTTGATGAAGTTTCAGACTATGAACAAGCGTTAGAGGACATCATAAGTTGCGGTTTTACCTCTGTTCTCACTTCCGGACAGGCACCAACAGTAAATGAAGGGATTAATCGTTTGGCGGATTTGGTAAAGAAATCAAATGGGCGTATCGAAATAATGCCGGGCGGAAGTCTACGTTCGACCAATATCGAGATTGTTCGTGATATAACGAAAGCTAACTGGTATCACTCGTCTGCTATAACTGATGGAAGTGAAACCGCTAATCCAAGTGAGATACAAGCCTTAAAATCCAAACTTCAATGAGAACTTTTTTGTTGAAATTCCTAATTATTTTTTTGTGGCCAATGTTACTTTGGGCACAAAACAACGAACGCAATTTGAGTTCAGAAGAATGGCAATTCAAGAGTGTCAACAATGACAAATACAAATGGTTTCCGGCTAAAGTACCGGGAACGGTTCACACCGATTTATTGTCAAATCAATTAATTCCCGATCCTTTTTTAGGTGCCAATGAAAAACAGTTGCAGTGGATTGAAAACGAAGATTGGCAATACCAAACAACTTTTACTATTACCAAAGCAGAACTCAAGCATCAGAATGTCGTTTTACAATTCGAAGGCTTAGATACTTTTGCCGAAGTAACTTTGAACGGAACCAAAATCCTTTCCGCCAACAATATGTTCCGAACGTGGAAAGTTGAGGTTAAAAAGCTGCTTAAAGTTGGGCAAAACAAACTTGAAATCACCTTCGCTTCCGCCGTTAAAAAAGGAAAAGAAGAAGTCCGAAAGCTACGGTATACTTTACCCGGCGATGAAAAAATATTCACCCGAAAAGCGCAATACCATTTCGGTTGGGATTGGGGACCAAGATTTGTAACGGCAGGAATTTACAAGAAAGTGGCACTTCATTTTTGGGACAATGCTACCATAACACATGTCAAAACCAATCAGGATTTAACCGATAAAGAGTTGGCTAAAGTTGGGTTTGCTGTTGAGGTAAATAGTGCCAATGATGCTCAATATCAAATAAAAATTAGCGATAAAGTAGAATCGATTAAGCTTCAAAAAGGGAAAAACAACTTGTTATTTATCTACGAAATCCAAAACCCGAAATTGTGGTGGCCGAATGGTTTGGGCGAAGCGCATTTGTATCCGTTTGAAATCAGTTTAATCCAAAACAACCAAGTTGTCGATGCCCAAAAAATGAATATAGGGTTGCGTACCATCGAATTAATTCAAGAAAAGGATGCCATCGGTAAGAGTTTTTATTTCAAAGTGAATGGGCAACCGGTGTTTATGAAAGGCGCCAATGTCATTCCACCCGATAGTTTTTTGCCGCGAGTAACCGATTCGGTTTACCAATCGATTGTCAAAAATGCGGTTGAGGCCAATATGAATATGCTTAGAGTTTGGGGCGGCGGAGTCTATGCGGATGATGCTTTTTACGAAGCTTGTGACAAAAATGGGATTTTAGTTTGGCAAGATTTTATGTTTGCTTGCGCGATGTATCCCGGTGATGCCGCTTTTTTGGAGAATGTAAAACAGGAAGTCATCGATAATGTCACCCGTTTGCAAAACCATCCGAGTTTGGCACTTTGGTGCGGCAATAATGAGAACGACGAAGGCTGGCACAATTGGGGTTGGCAAAAGCAATACAAGTATTCGGAACAAGATTCGACCAAAATCTGGAACGATTACCAAAAGTTATTTCATGAACTGATTCCGCAAACACTAACCGAGTTGTTGCCTGAAAATGAAAACCGCTATTGGCCATCGTCACCTTCGATAGGTTGGGGAAAAAAAGAAAGTTTGCTCAGCGGCGATTCGCATTATTGGGGCGTTTGGTGGGGAATGGAACCGTTTGAAATGTATGAAAAAAAGGTTGGTCGATTTATGAGTGAATACGGGTTTCAAAGTATGCCCGATTTGAAAACGTTTCAGGCTTTCGCCAAAAGTGACGAGCTGAATTTCGATTCGGAAGCGGTTAAAAACCACCAAAAACATCCAACGGGTTACAAAACCATCAACGAATACATGGCAAGGGATTATCAAGTCCCGACCAAATTTGAGGATTATATTTATGTGTCCCAATTACTCCAAGCGGAAGGCATGAAAACCGCCATCGAAGCACATAGAACCGCTAAGCCGAATTGTATGGGAACGTTGTTTTGGCAACTCAATGATTGTTGGCCCGTGACTTCGTGGAGTTCGGTAGATTATTTCGGAAGATGGAAAGCGTTTCAGTATCAGGCTAAGCGGAGTTTTGAGAACGTGTTGTTATCGGTACAAGAAAAAGAAAATCAGTATGATATTATTATTACCAATGACGATATGATAGACCATGATGGTGGCTTTGCATTGGAATTGTTAGATTTTAAAGGGAAACTTCTTTGGGAGGCAGCAGCGGCCGGAAGCATTCCTGCCAATTCAGCCTTAGTTCATTTTGAAATTCCGAAAAAGGATTTTAACGGATTTGATTTAGCAAAGACAGTGCTTTCGGTTTCGTTTACTTCGAAAAAAAAATCTGCCGGTTCGCTGTACTATTTTGTTAAACCCAAAGATTTACAATTGACAAAACCTAACATTCAAATCAGTAAAATAGACGACTTGACTTATGAGATTACTTCGGATGTTTTAGCCAAAAATGTTTTTTTGTCTTCGGAAGAAGGTACTTTTTTCAGCGACAATTATTTTGATATTTTGCCGGGACAGAAAGTGGAAATTAAGTTATCTAAACCGGTGAAAGCGATTGTCTTTAAAAGTTTATTTGACGTAATGAGAAACTAAACTTTGCAAAAGACAAAACCTATTTAGCCCCGACAGGAGTGGCACCTTGTAGAACGGATGGCGGGAAAACGGACCGCAAAAATGCCCGGCCTTTCGCTCCTTATTTTTAAAACAAGCCGTTAATCTCCGCGTCAATTCTATTAATAATCATCCCTAAATCTTCTGGATTGTTTACGAAATCAACATTGTCGACATCAATAATCAGTAGTTTCCCTTTGTCGTAAGTGGTAATCCAGGCTTCGTAGCGCTCGTTTAATCGACTTAAATAATCAATCGAAATGGTGTTTTCGTAATCGCGACCGCGTTTGTGAATTTGGGAAACCAAATTGGGAATAGAACTTCTCAGGTAAATCAATAAATCCGGTGCGCCAACCAAACCTTCCATTAATTCAAAAAGCGAAGTGTAGTTTTGGAAATCGCGGTTGGTCATTAAGCCCATAGCATGCAAGTTGGGTGCAAAGATGTGTGCATCTTCATAAATCGTACGATCCTGAATGATGTTCTTCCCGCTTTCGCGAATTTGAAGCACTTGACGAAACCTTGAGTTCAAGAAATAAATTTGCAAGTTGAACGACCAACGTTCCATTTGGTGGTAGAAATCATCTAAATACGGATTGTCTACTACATCTTCAAAATGAGGTTCCCATTTAAAATGTTTGGCTAAAAATCGGGTCAATGTGGTCTTTCCTGCGCCTATATTTCCTGCTACTGCTATGTGCATTATGGTAGTTTTATTTTAAAATTTTTAATTTCTTGGTTGGTAAAAATAGCTAAAATTTGGTCTTTGTAATAAAAATTTCGGAACGATTTCTCAACAATTTCGATTTCGAAAATGGTTTTCGATTGATTGTTGAGGCAATAAAGAGTATTGTCTCTTGAAAACAATAATTTTTCATGGTCGACAATTTGGATTTTTTCAAACGGCGGAATATTGGCCAACAAAGTCACCTTGCCGAAGATGTCGATAGCATACCAATTGTTGATTTCGTCAATCCAATAAAAATTATTGAAGTCGGATTGGGTGTATTTGATGTTTTCGGCTATGGGATTGCCCACTGTTTTAGAAGTGTTTTTTAAATAGTCAAACAGCATGATTTGTTGGGTTAAGGCGTTGTAAATCCAAAACTGATTTTGAGAAGCCATGCCAATTTTTGAAGCAAAAATGGTGTTGTCAATTTCAAAAAGGTTGAGTTTCTGAATTTCATTGAGCTGATTGTCGAGGGTAATGATGGTATTGAAATCTTCATAGAAAACGACAATTTTCAAGGGATTGATGTAATCAACGGAAGTAATTTTGCCCAAAGCCACATTTTTGTATTCCCAAGTTTGTGTTTCGTTCTGCTTGATAAAAACATTGTTTTTGATGAAATAATTGTTGCCCAATCCGTCAAAACCCACATAAATTTTATCTTCCAGAACTTGGGCGTTAATTTCAGTAGTTTTTAATTTCGGATTTTGACCAAAACCAAGACAGCAGGTCATCAAGAAGATAAGATAAATAAGCTTTTGCATCATAAAGCTAATTTACGTTAAACCAAATTAATTTCAACGAGTCCAACTCAAAATATTTAACAAATTATTGGTAACACATTACGATAACAATCGTCATATTTGCTATATTAAAATCAAAAAATAATGAAAAGATTTATTTATACTTCTGTTTTTCTGTTGAGTGGTTTAATCGGAACTGCCCAAAAAGATTTTCAAGGCATGGCAGTTTATGAGTCCAAAACCAGTACGGCCGATTTCAAGTCCCGTTTTGAAGGCAACCGAGAAATCACACCCGAAATGCAAAAAATGATAGAAGAACGCATGAAGAAAATGTTTGAAAAAACGTTTTTTCTAAACTTCGACAAATCAGCTTCTATCTATAAAGAAGAAGAAAAACTCGATACTCCGGGACAAACCGGTGGCGGAATGAGAATGATGTCTTCTTTTATGGGCGGCGGCGGAACCTATTATAAAAATGTAAAAGACAAGGTCTATAAAGTTGACAAAGAGTTTATGGGGAAAGAATTTTTGGTCAAAGATTCTTTGAAGACCTACAATTGGCAAATGACCGGAGAAACCCGAGTGATTGGCGGATACAATTGTTTCAAAGCGACCGCTGTGATTCCGGCCAGTAAAACCGATTTTAGAAACTTCCGTCCTAAAAAAGAAGAAGAGAAAAAAGACGACAAAGCCAAGGAAGAAGTGAAGGAAGGTGCTAAAACCAGCTTCATGGATCAGATAGAATTGCCCAAAGAAATTACCGTTACAGCATGGTATACTCCCGAAATTCCGGTAAGCCATGGTCCGGAAGGCTATTGGGGTTTGCCGGGTTTGATTTTAGAAGTGAATGATGGAAAGACTACCATTTTGTGTTCTAAAATTGTTTTAAATCCCAAAGACAAAGTCGATATTAAAGCGCCAACCAATGGAAAAGAAGTTTCACAAAAAGAATATGATGAAATCGTAATCAAAAAAATGGAAGAAATGCAGGAGATGAACAGTGGTCGCGGCGGCGGATTCCAAATGAGAATGTCCAGATAATTAACACCATCATCCCTTTCAAAAAGACTTCATGAAAAAACTTTCCCTTTTATTTTTTTTGGTTACCACTATAGCCACTGCTCAAACCATCCGATTCGAAGGAATCATACAAGACAATACCAAAGCACCACTTGAAATGGCCAACATCATGGCAATGAACCAAGCTACCAAAACCATGGACGCTTATGCCATTACCAATGACAAGGGGAAGTTTGTGCTGAACCTAAAACCTAACGCTACTTACACTATTAAACTGAGTTACCTTGGCATGCAAAACAAGGAAATTACGGTTACCACACAGACTCAAAATATCACCCAAAACATCACTATGGAAAGCGGTGGTATCGAGTTGGATGGCGTGGAAATTGTACGCGAGATGCCGGTTTCTATCAAAGGTGATACCATAGTTTACAATGCAGATTCGTTTAAATCCGGAACCGAAAGAAAGTTGGAAGATGTTTTAAAAAAATTACCCGGCGTTGAAGTCAATGCCGATGGTGAAGTAGAAGTAGAAGGGAAAAAAGTCTCCAAATTAATGGTGGAAGGCAAAGATTTTTTTGATGGCGACACCAAATTGGGCGTAAAAAATATTCCGGCCGATGCGATTGATAAAGTGCAAGTGTTGAGAAACTACAACGAAAATTCCATTTTAAAAGGCGTAGAAAACAATCAGGACAATGTAGCGATGAACATCAAACTCAAATCGGGAAAAAAGAATTTCTGGTTTGGAGATGTTACGGCTGCCGGTGGTTTTCAGCCCGAAACCAAGTTTGATCGCTACAATATCAACCCTAAATTGTTTTATTACAGTCCGAAATACAGTGTGAATATCATCACCAATTTTAATAATATAGGCGAATTGCCGCTGACTGTTCAAGATTATTTTAAGTTCACCGGTGGTTTCAGAAGTATGATGGCCAAAGGCGGTTCGAGTTTTAATGTGTCTTCGAATGACTTGGGCATTTCATTGCTGAGAAACAATCGAGCTAAAGCCATTGAGACCGATTTCGGAGCAACCAATTTTTCCTATAATCCAACCAAATCATGGACGATTAGCGGTTTCGGAATACTGTCTTCTTCCATAACCGATTTGGAAACAATATCTTCGACCAACTTTTTAGACCCAACTTCTACCGAAGTAGCTTCTACCGAAAACAGAGCCGAAATAGCCCATCAGAAAAGCAATTTGGGTTTATTCAAACTAAGTTCCAGTTACAAACCGAATGCTAATTTTCAGTTTGATTATGATATTTTGGCCAAATTTTCCAAACAAGAGGAGAACAATTCTTTGTTGAGAGAAACCATCGATGAGGACAATAATTCGACTACTGAAGATATTTTTACGGATAAAAAACAAGATCCGGTTTCGGTGAATCAGAACTTGAGTTTTTATTATACGGCAGCCGAAAAGCACATTTTTGCTTTTGAATCTCAGCATTTGTACCAAGATGAAAATCCGTTTTACAATGCTAATTTACAATCGGATCCGTTTACTTCGACTTTACCGCCAAGCAATATTTTAGGTTATGATACCACACAAAACAGAACTGATTTAAACCAAAATCGCTTTGTTAAAACCAATAAATTAGACAGTAAGTTGGATTATTATTATATGCTAACACCAAAAAGTAATATCAATTTAACTTTGGGGAATACGTATTCAAATCAAAGTTTCAACTCGAGTATGTATCAGGTTTTAGACAATGGAAACATCAACGATTTGGACAATACCGCCAATACCAATGATGTTACTTACCGTTTCAACGATGCTTTCTTGGGAGTTCATTATAAAATATTGACCGGTAAATTTACGTTTACACCGGGTGTGAGTTTCCATACTTACGCTTTGAACAACGAACAATTGGGCACCAGTTACAAGCAAAATTTCACCAGAATCTTGCCCGATTTCTTGGCGTTGTACCAAATTAAAAAAGCAGAAACACTGACCTATAATTTTTCATACACCAATAATTTCACTGACATCAACCGCCAAGCGGAAGGTTTTGTCTTAAACAATTACAGCAGTTTGTCAAGCGGAAACAGGACTTTAGAGAATGCGGTTCAGCAATCACACTCTTTGCGTTACTTTAAATACAACATGTTTAATTTTGAAAACATTTCGGCGGCGGCAAGTTACAATCGTACGGTTGATGCCATTAAAACCAGGGCTTTTTTCAATAATGTGAACCAAGTCTCATCGCCTTATAATTCTGAGTTCGCCGATGAAACCTTATCCTTCTTCGGAAGCTATGGTCGTTCTTTCTACAAATATTATAAAGCTTCTTTGAATGTGAATCTGAATTGGAGTAAGTTTAATAACATCCAAATCGACCGAAATACTTTGCAAGATATATTGGTGAGCAATGAAAGTTTTACCCAAACCTACAATTTAAGAGCTTCGACCAATTTTAAAGATTTACCGAATATCGAATTAGGCTACAGTTATACCATCAACGATTATCCGAATGATACTTTTTATACCGACCGACCAACGGTTAAATTGGATTATTTCTTTTTGAAAAGCTTCTCTTTTGTGAGTGAATACGAATTCTATCACTATTACAACAAAGACAAATCGGTGGAAAACGAATACGACTTTCTTTCGGCCAGTTTGATTTACCAAAAAACCAAAGACAGCAAATGGGAATATAAAATTTCGGCCACCAATTTGCTTAATACGACTTCGTTAAACGATGATAATTTCTCCCAATTTTCAACCCGAACCTCACAATACCGAGTGCAACCACGCTATGTAATGTTGAGTTTGAAATACAATTTATAGGAATCATATCAAACGATTTTTAATAGAACTTCCGCTGTTTTCAACGGAAGTTTTTTTGTGGGATAATATTTTCGCTATTTGTTCGTTAGTTGTATGAAATATAGTATTTTTAAAAAAAATATAAATCAGCTAATCAAAGCATCATTCATGAAAAAACTTTCTTTTTTAGTATTCCTTTTTTCCGTTTCGTTAGGCCATGCACAAACCCCAATTTTAGAGCCCGGCGTTTACAACTCGACCACAAAAGGACAGAAGATTAAATTGAAAATCTTAGAAGACAATCAATTTGAAATGGCTGTTTTATTTGGAAAGTACACCGTTCAAAACGATACCATTACGTTTAAAAATTCAAATTCCGATGAGTCGAGTTTTAAAATTAAAATCAACCACGAGGCACCTTTCTCAAGTACGTTTAAATTAAAATTTGACAACCAAAGTTTGATCTATTCCGCTCAAAATATCTACATCGGAACCCAAAATGACGACCACACTATTGTTGAATACAAACCGCTTTCAGACTATGTGAAAAGAAATGAGTTGCAAGATATACACAGAAAAAAAGGATTTGTCATCGATGTAGAGAAAACAAAGTATTTGTATTTCGTTGAAAATGACCGAAAAGGGGGTGCAGTGGTGACTAAATTTCAAATTGACCCGAGCGTTAATGAGATGGAAGTACAATATGACTTTAATTTCTTCAATAGTATAGAATTAAAAGGCATTGTGGATAAAGAAACCAAAATATTGTCGGTTAAAGAGGGACGAAGAATGAATCCGGCTTTTGACTTTGAGAAAGAAGGAACTCCCAAAGTAGCCACTGATTTGATCAATCCTGTTGCTGTTGACAGCGAGAAAGATTGGTTAAAAAAGAATGGTTTTGAAAATGAGGACGAATTTGACAGTAGTTATTTGGAAAGACGCCAAACCAGTACCTATAATTTTAAGCTTCCGGTTTTAAAAACTTATGCAGAAGCTTTAAAAAGTATCGAAAAAACACCCGAGAAATTTTTGGTAATCACCTTTGATGACAGTAAAAACAGCAAAGCAGCATTTACCGAATTTGTAACCCAAAAAGAGCAAAGATTGTCTCGTTTTATGCGAACAAGTTACAATCCGGAAAAAGACCATTTCAATTATTATTTGGCTACCGACAAAGACCGAGCATTGCTTCAAACATTCAAAATTAAAGACAAGACGACACTTGTTTTTGTGAATTCTAGAGGTGATTTGCTGTATCATACACCGGGCACTTTAGACGATAATTCTAATTTATTTGAATTCTATTATTCGGTTTATGACGAAGTCAAAAGAGCCAACGCGCATGTTCAATTGGATCAATTGGTCAAAAATAAAAAAGCCACTTTGGCCGATTTCAAAAAATCATTGACCGAAATTATCAAAACCAAAAAAAACTTTGATGATTTTGCAGTAGCTGCAGACACTGCTGTTGTAGAAGAAATTGATACGGCTGTTGCTGTTGAGGAAGATTATTATGATGAGACCATAGTTGACACCACAGCGGTTGAAGCCGTAGTTGACGGCATGGAGGATTATTACCATGTGGAGAATCCTGAAAATCTTTACAGCATAACAACGCCAAAAGAAATTATCGCCGAGAAATGGAAACTCATTGTAGATTTTTATACGCGAAAAGAAACTTACGACGAAGAATTTGGAACACTTTGCAAAAAAGAGTTACTCAATACGGGTCTCCTTTATAAATTATACGGACAACCTAAAGCACTTACTGATGCCGATTTTGCCTTACTGGATTATTTGTTGAAACACTATCAAGTGATAAGTGAAAAAGAGCATAATTCAGGCGAAAATGTTTACAGCCCTTTATCGGCCTATAACTTTGCCAATGCTAATGATAACATTAATGAAGTCTTTAGTGCCTTTTTTAAAAATCCTCAATCTGAAACGATACCGCTTTCAAAACCACACCAGTTAAAGCTTGTTGACTATTATAAAAAGTATTTAAAAGTTTCGGGGTTCAAACCTCAAGATTTTAGAAATTATCTAAGCCTAGTCAAAGAGACATATCCCAATGATTACTCACTGTATTTTCAAGAGTACGATGAATTTTTTCAAACAATGGTATCTAAAAACAGCAGCTTACTGGAAACCTTAGACGAGATTTATACCGCTCAAAAAAGGAAAAACCGTTCATGGCTTGCCTTTAAAGAAGACTTCTCGGATTTGGCCAACACCGTGGCTTGGCAAGTGGTTGAAACCAAGAATAAAGACAAAAATACCATTCAAAAAGGTATACTTTGGAGTGAAGCCAGTTTGAAAATTTTTAAAACAGAGCACCGATATTTAGACACTTTGGCTCAATTGTTTTATATGGATAATCAAAAAGAGAAAGCAATGCTTTTTGAGCAAAAAGCTATTGACAATGTTCCGGCAGATGATAAATCAACACTAAATGAATACAAAGAGGTGCTGGAAAGAATGAAAAACGGTACTTACTAAAAGAAAAAAGCCCAACTCATCGAGTTGGGCTTTTTCATATAATTGTTTCTGAATATTACAATCCGAAAGCTGCTTTTACTTGGTCAACATGATCCAATTTTTCCCAAGTAAATAACTCCACAGTTACGGTTTTTGGAGCGCCATTAGGCAATTGGAAAGTTTTAGTAACCGTTTCAGGTTTTCTTCCCATGTGACCGTAAGCTGCCGTTTCGCTGTAAATTGGGTTTCTTAATTTCAAACGTTGCTCAATAAAGTAGGGACGCATGTCAAAAATGCCTTCCACCACTTTGCTGATTTCACCGTCAGTTAAGTTTACTTTGGCAGTACCGTAAGTATTTACGTTGATAGAGGTTGGTTTAGCCACACCAATCGCATAAGAAACTTGTACCAAAATCTCATCACACAATCCGGCAGCTACTAAGTTTTTAGCAATGTGACGGGTTGCGTAAGCCGCAGAACGGTCTACTTTTGAAGGATCTTTTCCGGAGAATGCACCACCACCGTGAGCACCTTTTCCGCCATAGGTATCTACAATGATTTTTCTTCCGGTCAAACCGGTATCTCCGTGTGGGCCACCAATAACAAACTTTCCGGTTGGGTTGATGTGGTAAGTAATGTCGTCATTGAATAAATGAGCATATTGTGGATATTTTGCCTTGATTCTCGGAATCAAAATCGAAATCAAATCGCTTTTAATTTTAGCTAACATTGTAGCTTCATCAGCAAAGTCATCATGCTGTGTTGAAATTACAATAGCGTCAATTCTAACCGGCTTGTTGTCGTCAGAATACTCTAAAGTTACCTGAGATTTAGCGTCCGGGCGAAGGTATTTAATTTCGTTGTTTTCTCTTCTTAAATTGGCCAACTCAATCAATAAAGCATGAGACAAATCTAGAGCCAAAGGCATGTAATTCTCGGTTTCATTAGTGGCATAACCAAACATCATTCCTTGGTCACCGGCGCCTTGCTCTTCCTTACTGGCTCTGTCAACACCTTGGTTGATATCGGCAGATTGTTCGTGTATGGCCGAAAGAATCCCGCAAGAATCGGCATCAAACATATACTCACTTTTAGTATAACCGATTTTTTTGATTACATCTCTAGCAATTTGCTGAACGTCAAGATAAGTGTTCGATTTTACTTCACCTGCCAAAATTACCTGACCGGTTGTAACCAATGTTTCACAAGCCACTTTAGACTCAGCATCAAAAGCTAAAAAGTTGTCGATTAACGCATCACTAATTTGGTCTGCCACCTTATCCGGATGTCCTTCACTTACCGACTCCGACGTAAATAAATAAGCCATAACTATATTTTAATTTAATATTGATTGTTATGAAAAAAAGAGGAAATTGCCACTAAGTGCTAAAGGAGAGTTTCTGCTTTAGCATTTTTTAACGAGGTTGCAATCAGTTCAAATTTTTCCTCTCAATTTTCGGTTGCAAATGTATAAAGACTAATTCGAAAACAAAAAACAATTTTACTTTTTTTGTTTTATTTATGATTTTTTCAAAAATCTAAATACGTAGTATTTAAATATATATTACCAAAATTCAAATGTTAAATTTTCAAATTTCGTTTGGTCAATTCAAAAAACATTCAGAAGTTTGCTCCATACAAAAACAACGAAAAATGAACTTTACAATTTGTCATATGTGTCGCATGATGTGGAAACTTCCGCAGAGTACGCTTATGGCATAATTTTAAATTTAAAATATATCCATCAAACCTCTGCACAACCGCAGAGGTTTTTTTATTTAAACCAAATCAAAAAAAAAATTAAAACAATGAATACAACAGGGAAAAATATGATGATGAACAACCGCATGATGCACATGATGATGTGTTGTTGGATTGGCATATCCTGTTACCAAAAGCGAAAGACGTAATCGAAGTTTATATTTATACTCTAGAAGTCCTTTTGGTAAGC
>NZ_CAMLRU010000049.1 GCF_946482535.1 uncultured Flavobacterium sp. | reverse complement strand
TTGGCTATCTCTGCATCTTTAATGTTTAAAGTAAACACTTCAACACCATCGCCAGCATTGTTGTAATCACACAATTCATAATCCGTAATCACCGGATTGGCTAATGGTAGTGGGTTAACTGTAATTGTATAAGAACCGGAAGTAGTACAATTATTCAACGTTGCTACGACATTAATATTCGCGGTAATAGCTGAAGAGCTATTATTAGAGGCCGTAAAATTAGGAATATTGCCATTTCCGGAACCTGGTAATCCGATAGATGATAAGCTATTAGTCCAGCTAAAAGCTGCTCCGGCTGGAGCACTCACAAAAGCATTTGTAGTCACAATTTCCCCCAAGCAAACTACCACATTTGACGATAAATTGGTGATAACCGGAAGAGGATTCACAGTAATTATGGCAGAACCCGACTGCGATTGACTACAAAACGGAGCGATTGAAGAAGCTACGCTCACCAAAGCATATGTACTATTTGAATTTAATACCGGAGTGGTTATCGTCGCAATACCTGTCGCATCCAACACAACTGTCTGATTGGCACCGCCATTAATAGTGTAAGTTGCTGTAGCATTGGCTGTACCATTGAAAGTGATTACTGCTGTGTTACCCGCACAAATAGTTGTTGTTCCCGATATGGTTACTGTTGGTGATGCATTTACTGTAACCACAGCTGAACCGGATTGCGTTTGGCTACAAGTTGGAGTTCCGGCATCAGTTACACTCACTAAAGCATAAGTAGCAGTAGCATTTAAGATAGGCGTGGTAAAGTTAGCCAAACCCGTTCCGTTTAAAACAATAGTCTGATCGGCTCCGCCATTTACAGTATAAGTAACTGTAGCATTTGGCGTTCCGTTGAAAGTAATCACAGCAGTGTTTCCGGAACAAATGGTTGTTGTTCCTGAGATTGTTGCTGTTGGCAAGGCATTTACCGTTACAATCGCCGAACCGGTTTGAGTTTGTGTACAAGCAGGAGATCCCGCAGCAGTAACGCTAACCAAAGTATAAGTTGCATTGGCCGTTAATACAGACGTTGTGAGTGTAGCTGTCCCAATACCATTTAAAACAACTGCTTGGTTGGCTCCACCATTGATGGTGTAAGTTACAGTAGCGTTAGGAGTACCGTTAAAAGAAATAGTTGTAGTGGTTCCGGAACAAATTGTAGTGGTTCCCGAAATGGTAGCTGTTGGCAATGGATTAACCGTTATAACAGCCGAACCCGACTGAACCTGGCTACAAGCAAGAGGTCCTGAAGCAGTGACACTAACTAAAGCATAAGTACTGTCTGCAGATAATATTGGTGTTGTAACCGTAGCTAAACCCGCTCCGTTCAAAGTAATAGTTTGATTGGCACCGCCATTTACAGTATAGGTTACTGTAGCGTTAGGTGTTCCGTTAAAAGTCACTATTGTTGAAGTCCCTGAACATATAGTGGTTGTTCCTGTTATTGTAACTGTAGGCAAAGCATTTACCGTTACTAAGGCAGACCCGACCAAAGTTTGGCTACAAGGTGGTGTTCCGGATAAAGTTACCTCTACCAAATCATAAGCAGTAGTAGCAGTTAATGTTGGTGTTGTTAAAGTAGCTGTTCCCAATCCATTTAAAAGTATGTTTTGATTAGAACCGTTATTGATGGTATAGGTGACAGTGGCATTTGGTGTACCATTAAAAGTAATAGTAGTACTATTTCCGGAGCAAATAGTTGTTGCCCCTGATATCGTTGCCGTTGGAGCAGAGTTTATGGTGATTACTGCTGAACCGGTTTGGTTTTGGCTACAAGCCGGAGTACCGGAATTCGTAACACTAACCAAAGCATAAGTTGTGTTGGCGGTTAATGCAGGTGTAGTCAATGTCGCTAAGCCTGTACCATCCAAAACTATCGTTTGATTCGCGCCGCCATTAACCGTATAAGTAACAGTAGCGTTTGGTGTTCCATTAAAAGTTATAACTGTTGTTGAACCTGAACATACTGAAGTTGTTCCGGAAATAGTAGCTGTTGGTAAAGCAATTACCGTAACAATGGCTGAACCGGATTGTAATTGGCTACAAATCGGAGTCCCTGAAGAAGCTACACTCACCAAATCATATGTTGCGTCAGCGGATAAAACCGGAGTAGTAATAGTTGCCGAACCGACGCCATCTAGCAAAATAGTTTGATTAGCACCACTATTTACAGTATAGGTCACTGTAGCATTGGGTGTGCCGTTAAATGTGATAGTAGCCGTGTTACCCGAACAAATGGTTGTAGTTCCTGATATAGTTGCCGTTGGCAATGGATTCAAAGTTACTGTAGCCGATTGATTCAAAGGTTGTGAACAAATTGTGGCTCCCGAGGCATCTAACGCTCTGACTGCTGTTAATGTATAAGTTGTGTTTGTCGTTGGGGATTGGGTCAGGACATAAGTCCCGGCAGCATTAAAACTAGCGTTTTGGGTTGGTCCTCCATTGATATTATAGTCAAAATTAGCTCCCGGAGTACCTGTAAAAGTTACCGTTACAGTATCGCCAATACACATAGAAGACGGGGAAACAGCCATACTGGCATTGGGCACCAAATTGACGACCAAATCAAACTCAGCTATGCTGAAACAATTCGAACTGTTATCGGTGACCCTTACATAAACTGTTTGCGGATTTGAAATGTTGGCATAAATATTTGGCAACGGATTAACGTTATCATTGGCATCTGCAATGGTGAGATGAAAAGAAATTGTATTTCCGGTGGTATCAGGGTTAATAAGAGGTCTGATGGAATTGAGATCATAAATCCCAACATTAGGAGTATTGCTACAAGTCATCACATCCGGAATAGAAGCTGCTGCAGGAGGTGATGGAAAAGCTCCAGTTCCGGCAGTGGCTGTCCCTATCCATTGTAATTGAAAACCACCATCTCCATTAGGTCTGTCTATGGCAATGTAATAGGATTGTCCCGGCAAAACATTAAGCCATCTCACATAACCATTTCCATTAGGACCGGGTCCTACTTGGGTATTCAAAGTGGAACCGTACATTCCGGTCCAATTGCTGGTTAAGCCTGCTTGTTGCGGATTGGTTGTGGCACAACGAATAGGTGCTCCAAGAGCTCCACATACTGCATTGGGTCCAAAAACCCAAAAATCATAATCTACCATTATGTCCGGATCATCAGGAATCAAATTAAACCCTAATGTTCCGGCTTGTACAATATTAATTTCTAACCATAAGGAGTTGCTTTCATATCCGCCACAAGAATTAATCTCCTGATTGTTTCCAATACCACTGGCATTAGAATAAAAAGTACCGTTACCACAAATAGTCAGTGCATTGACACAATCGTTGGGTTCTATTTGTGCTACAACAGTATGGGCAAAAACAAAAGATAATAATATTGTAAAAACGTTCTTCATTGAATCATTGTATTTATGCACAATAGCCAATCTCAATTTTCATCGAGATTAGCTATCATTAACCAATCATTAATTTATTTAACTTTTACTCTTTAATTATGACTGGGTATTCTATGTTATATCTTAATTTATTTCTTTACAATCAAAAACTCTGAGCGTCTGTTTTGCGCATCTTGTTCTTGAGTACAATTGGTTCCGCATTTCACTTTTTGTTCAGTGCTTCCGAACCCTTTTCCGGATATACGCCCTTGTGTTATTCCTTTAGAAATTAGATACTGAACGGTGGATTGTGCTCTTCTTTCGGATAAGTTCATATTGTAGTTCAAACTACCTTTTGAATCGGTGTGTGACTTAACAAAAATAACCATAGAAGGATTGTCTTGCATCACTTTTACTAATTTATCCAATTCAACGGCACCTTGAGCTGTGATATTGCTTTTGTCATATTCAAAATAAATCGGATTCAAGATTACTTCCGTATCGGTAATAATTACTGTTGATGGAACTAAAGCAATCTCTACCTGTGTTTCTCCTGCTTTAACTGCTTTAACCGCAGATGTAGCCGTTTCGAAATTTTGAGCAGCAGCTTGTAGTCCGTAACCTAAATTACATTCAATCGGATAACTTACTTTTCCTTCCGCATTTGATTTTTCGGTAGCGATTACATTTCCTTTTAGATCTAAAATAGCTACTGAAGCATTAGCTAATGGCGCTTTAGTTTTAGCATTGGTTACCAATACAATCGCTTCTGCTTTACAAATCGGAGCCGCTGAAAAAATAGCATCGTCTCCATTTCTGTTAGAAGAAAAATAACCCATATTGGCATTTTTATTAAAGCTGAATGAAAAGTCATCCTTCTCACTGTTTACCGGTTTCCCGAGATTTACAGCTTGTTCTGTACCATTCAAATTGGTTTTGTACACATCAAATCCACCTAATCCTTGTCTTCCTAAAGAAGCAAAATACAAGGTATTATCTTCGGCTATAAAAGGAAAGTTTTCTTTATCGGCCGTATTGACATTAGCCCCTAAATTTTGTGGTTTACCATATCCGTTGGCTTCGACTGAAACTTTCCAGATATCTGATTCTCCTAAACCTCCCGGCATATTTGAAGCAAAGTATAAGGTTTTACCATCTTTACTCAAACTCGGATTAGTTACCGAATAACTGGTACTATTAAAAGGTAAAGCTTCAACGTTAGTCCATTTTCCACCTACTTTTGTGGCTTTATAAATCCCTTGTTGTCCAATTTTGGTATTGCTTTTTTTGTTTTTTTCATATTGCCCTTCACTGTGCCCGTCTCTCGCGAAGAACATGGTATTACCGTCGGCACTTAAAGTAACCGGACCATCATGAAATGGAGTATTTAATTCTCTAACCGGTATTGGTTCAGAAAAAATTCCTTTATCATCTCTGGTGGATTGGTAAATATCTAAATACGGTTGGTTGTTCCATTTATCTGTTTTGTTGGAACTGTTTCTCGTACTGGCAAAATAAAGGGTGTTATCGTTACTTAATAAAGCTCCGAAATCACTTTGTCCATTACTCTTGATATTGGTTTCGGCGATGTCAAATAATTTGGAATTGGTAGCCAAACTCGGGATGTAATTTGGGTTGGCCAAATGCTCCTTCGCTCTTTCGTCTTTCGGCATCATTTTGGCAAAAACATCCATTTGCTTATTAGCTTCAGCATATTTACCCAAAACTTTTAAGGTTTGCGCATAACGGTAATAAGTTTCTGCATCCGCTTTTCCTTTAGCAGTAGCTTTGGCATACCATTTTGAAGCGTTTTCAGAGTCAAAAACATTGTAATAACTCTCGGCTAATTGCGTATAAATGTATTCGTTTGCACCTTTGCTTTCAGCTAATTTTTGGTACTCCTCAATAGCGGCAACATACTGATAGCTTTCAAAAAGCTTATCGGCTTTGGCTGTAGCGCTATTTTGCCCGAAACTTGCTGTTAGCGTTAACATCAAACTAAAGGTGATATATATTTTACTACTCATAAGTTTACTATTGTTTTTTTGGAATTCGTAAATCTTCGATTTCATGGTTGGTGTTTTTAGAAAAATCTTGGTGAAACAGAAACTTTTTTAGACAAATTTAAGTCAAATAACAACATAAACTCATGTGAAGCCGGAGATGTTCCTTTGATATCTGAAATTACATGGTCATAAGCATAGCCAATTCTAACCGAAGGCGTTACCGCGAAGTTAATCATGGCACCAAACGAATCGTCTAAACGATAGGTGCCGCCGATTTCATATTTTTCAAAAAATAAAAAGTTAGCCGAACAATCCAAAGATGTTGGTGCTTTAAAAGCCGATTTCAACATAAATGACGGTTTGAATTTGGTATTAGCCGATAAATCAAACACATAACCACTGGTTAAAAAATAATGTTGGGTATCACTCCCAAATTGGTATTCTTGACCGTTTCGGGTGATATCCAAATGTTTTCCATCCAACATATTCGGCACTGATAAAGCGGCATAATATTTATTGGTATAGAAAAACAAACCGGTACCAATGTTTAACTTGATATTATTGCTGTTTTCATCAAAGGCAAAGTCACCCGGTTGTTGGGTATAGCCATTTCCGATATCAGAAAACAAACCGATTTTTTGAAAAGTAGCGCCGGCTTTTAAACCGAAGGCCAATTTGCTTTGACCACCCATATTAACGGTATAGGAGAAATCACCATAGACATTGGTTTCTTCTACCGGACCGATTTTATCTGAAATGGCAGATAATCCCAATCCCACATTTTTGCCAACCGGACTATGAATAGCAAAAGTGGCAGTCTTTGGAGCGCCTTCTAAACCAACCCATTGTTGGCGGTAAAGCAATCCTCCCGAAATATTATCTTTTGAACCTGCATATGCCGGATTCATGACGTTCATATTATACATATATTGTGTATAATGTGGATCTTGCTGCGCATTTACTCCCATTGTAAACAATGATAGTAAGGCCAGTGCTAAATATCCTTTTTTCATTAGGTGTGTCATTTTATTTAATAATAGTTTGTTGGTCAAACACAAACAAACTGTTTATACTTGTTTTTGATTAATATTGTCTGTTGATGTAAACCCATCCGGTTTTGTTGACTCCTTCGTTAGTATGTATACTATAGAAATAAGTTCCGTCCGGCAATTCATCACCTCCGTCAGATTGTCCTTTCCATTGGTTGGTATAATTTCCGGAGAACGAGAATACTTTTGTTCCGTATCGGTTGAAGATGATGATATCTTTTACTCCGTAACCTGTCAAATCAAAGGTGTCATTCAATTGGTCATTGTTAGGTGAAATACCTCTTGGAATCACTTGACAAGGATTGTTCTCCACTGTAAAACTTTGTGCAGTATTACATCCGTTTAATCCAATTGAAACAGTAAATGTTACAGGTAAAACCACAGACGGATTTTGAGCCAAGTACTCTTCTACGTTCAAAGAAGCATTGGTACCAACAGTTGTTGTTCCTTGAGTCCAAGTATAACTTACGATATCCGTATTGAAGTTAGCATCGATAACGTCTAAAGTTAACATGCTGTTTTGACAAGAATCATCTATAGCAAAAGTCAACTCAGGTGCAATGGTAATTTGGAATGTACTTGTTCCACCTGCATTACAAGTGGCAGCATTTGGCAAAATCTCATAAGTTATCAGATATATTCCTGCCTGGCTGTCATCAATATCTATTTCCCCTGTTGAGGAATTGATAATTAAACCTGATGGCGCAGTAAAACTTCCGCCAGTTGTAAATCCTGTTGCCGTAATTGGTAATGCATTAGCATCATTAGCACAATAATTAGTATTGTAGCTAAAACCGGTTACAGGTGTTATTCCTGCAGAAATTACTATCGTTGCTGTGTATGTTCCTCCATCAGTACAGGTTGCAGTACTAGCCCCAAGAGTATAAGTTACTTGGTAAGAACCCGCCGTAGTTATAGATGACAAATCAATGGCACCGGTCGTTGGATTAACCGTAAAGCCTGTTGCACTGAAACTACCTCCTGTAGTAAAGTTAGTCGGCAATATCGGTAAAGGACTAGCTGTAGCATTAAGACAAGTTGAAGCATAACTAAAGTTTAGATTCGGCACTGCCAATGGAGTTACAGTTATGACAGCTGAACCTGTTAAAGCTTGGCTACAAGCAGCAGTTGTTGCTGAAATAACACTAACCAAAGTATAAGTTGTGTTTGCAGTCAAAGCTGTAGTAGTAATTGTTGCCGTACCGGATGCATCTAAAACTATCGTTTGGTTTGCACCACCGTTTACAGTATAAGTTACCGTCGCGTTTGGCGTTCCATTAAATACAATTGTAGCAGTCAATCCGGCACAAATTGATGTGGTTCCCGAAATCGTTGCTGTTGGTAAAGCTTCAACGGTTACTACAGCTGAGCCTGATTGTGTTTGAGAACATGAGGTCAATCCGGCGCTGGAAACACTTACTAAATCATAAGTGAATACCCCAACAGTAGCTGTTGGTACGCTGATAGAAACAGAGTTCCCCGTTGTTGTTGTTGAAGTTTGGTTTGCCCCACCATTGATAGTATAGGTGAAGGTATAAGGTTCGGCACCATTAGCACCGGTAAAAGTAATCGTTGGATTGGTAGCATTTTGACAAACAGTAACCGTTCCTGAAATTGTGGCGGTTGGTAATGCTCCAACTGTGATAGTAGCAGCACCCGTTACGGTTTGACTACAAGCTAAAGCTCCCGAAGTTACACTTACCAAAGTATAAGTAGTGTTTGCTGTTAATGTCGGTGTAGTAAGTGTTGCATTTCCGGCACCATCTAAAGTGATGGTCTGATTAGCGCCACCATCAACAGTATAAGTTACCACAGCATTTGCTGTACCACTAAAGGTAATCACCGCGGTAGCACCGGAACAAATTGAAGTAGTCCCTGAAATTGATGCTGTTGGCAAAGCATTAATGGTAATCGTTGCAGAACCGGTTTGTGCTTGACTACAAGCTAAAGTTCCCGAAGCAGTCACACTCACTAAACTGTAAGTACTATTGGTTGTTAAAACCGGAGTAGTGATAGTAGCGGTTCCTGCTGCATCTAACAGTATAGTTTGATTGGCTCCACCGTCAACAGTATATGTTACGGTTGCATTAGCAGTTCCATTGAATGTGATAGTAGCAGTTGAACCTTCACAGATAGTAGTTGTTCCTGAAATAGTGGCGGTTGGTAATGTTTCAACCGTTACCAAAGCATTTCCGGTTTGAGTTTGAGTACAAGGATTATCTCCTGTGGAAAGTACACTCACTAAATCATAACTTGCATTAGCAGTTAAGGCCGATGTTGTAAGCGTTGCCACTCCGGTTGCGTCTAATGCAATCGTTTGATTTGAACCTCCATTTACCGTATATGTTACAATAGCATTTGGAGTTCCGTTGAAAGTGATGATTGCTGTACTTCCCTCACAAATGGTTGTTGTTCCCGATATACTAGCTACCGGTAAGTCATTAACCTGAACGGCAATTTGAGAACGCGGTCCTTCACATCCGTTAGCATCTACCGCTGCGGCATAGAACACTTGAGCATTGCCGGCTGTTGTAGTACTAGGAGTCGGAGCTGTAGTAGAACCTGTTCCTCCAACCGCTTGAGTGAACCAATTCACCGTTAACCCTGAATTTACAGTCGCCGTTAAAGGAGTTGCTACATCGTTAACACAATATACAACCGGAGTCACTACTTGCGTAGTTTCATTTGTTCCTTGTTTAGTAATGGTAACCATTTTTTCACAATAACGGGTTTTCCAATAGAAAACATATTGTCCCGGAGCTGAAATACCGGTTACATTTGTGGTTGTATTATTTGGCGTATCAATTGTTGCTGCAACAGGATTATCGGCATCGGCTTCCCAATGACCTACTCCTCTTGCTTCTAAAGTTGTTGTTGTTGCATCACAATCTAAAGTAACAGTATCATTTGTTAAAATATCTACCGGTGCTTTGAAATTTGCTGCGTCTATAAGGTGACCTATTGCATTCCCTTCAGGTCTGAAGATAAATCTTGTTTTAGGCTGACCTACCGGAACAGTGTAAGTACCGGTTACTAATTCCCAGTTGGTCTCGTTAGCAAAATCAGAATCAATTAAGGTAAACGGTCCTGATGGAGGTCCGGCATACAATTGAAGCGTTGAGCCGTTTGTTCTTGTTGCACTGGCAAAACTATAATCTACTTCGGTTAATTCAGAGGTATCAAAATCTTTATACAATCCTTTTATGTTAGGATCATTCGGATTCCAATTGTCAACCCCATCTGCTGTTATTTGAACCATTTGTCCTCCTTCATAAGTAGGGTATGAACCAATGGTATTTAACTCTTCTTGTAAGAATATCGTTCCCCAATCGGTATTAGTTCTCCATCCCGGTACTACAACAGATGTAATAATACTTGAAACTCCGGTAACCCCTTGCATTGGTGGTTTTTCAAAACTATAGTTAAAGGCATTGATATCACATAAATTGTTTGGCGTAGTCACACAAACTGAGAAAGTTTTTTGGTTTGGAATCAAACTATTCAACTTCACTCTGATTTTGTAGGTGTCACCAACAACCAATTCTGTAGAGTAAATGGCAGTAAATGAATTATTATCACTACAGCCTAGTTCTACCAAAGAATTATCCGGCATTTGACGGTATAAAGAAATAATTAGCCTAGGGAAGTTTCCTTCGTATGAGGAAGTGTAGTAACTACCCGGTGCTAAATCTTTAATTTCAACATAATGTACTCTGGATGTAGCTACGAAATCGAACCAAATATCTCCTCCGTTTACCCCTTCACAAATTGTTGGAACAGTAGAAGCTGTAGCACCTAAGAAAGAAGCATTGGCCCCATCAGCATTACACATTTCGGTACTGTTAACCGGCAAGTGAATAGCATTGACAGGTTCGTCATTTCTGATAAATTCTTGAGGCCCTGACCAATAACTTTTATCATTTGGTCCACAAACTGCTCTAACTAAAAACTCATAAGTACTGGCTGTAGGATCAAAAAAGTCTGAAGCTACCGGTGTATAAGATGGTGTATTAACAATAGTCCCCGATTGTGGTATGGTTCCGTTTTGGAATGGCTGAATATAGACTTCCCATTGTGTTTCAGTACCACCCGGAGTCCAAGAAAGCGTTCCAAGATTATTAGATGTTAAATTGGTTGGCTGCGGACAAGATACTACACCACAAGTAGCGACACCGGTGAATAAATTTGTATTAACAGTCCCTAATCCTAACGGACTGGTCCAAACCACGTTTCCAAGCTCGTTTTTGATAACAATCTGAGCTTGTGAGTATTGCACGCCACTACCCAATCCTAACCAATATAGAGAGAATTCAACTCCACTACACAAGAATACGCTGTAATCCAATGTAGCCGGTTGTCCAAAGCCCGGAAACTCCAAAACTTGTACCACTTCGCCGTTTTGCACCACATTGATTTGTTGTGTAACTTGTCCGGTTGAACCACTAGTTAAAGAAATAGTGTACTGACAAACATTTGCATAATCACATTTTGTTAAAATTTCAAATGGCCCAACCCACTCGCTTTGAGAATTAGCACCACAAACAGCTCTAACATAATACTGATAAAGTGTTGATGGTGTCAACCCCGTTATGGTATATGGGTGCGAATTGGTTGTATAGAGATAAGCCGGTAAAGTATCTCCAACAGGAGCAGGAGTCCCGTAAGGTTGTACCGAAACCTCCCAAGCCGTTTCTGTTCCAACTGGGTCCCAATCAATGTCTGCAGAGACGTCAAGAATATTTGACGTAGTCACATTGGTAACTGATGGACAAGCTGGAATATCTTCAATAATAAAGTTATCAATAAATAACAATTGACTACGGTAAGCCCATGGGTTTGGCGGGAAGAACGGAATGTAAAATCCAAAATTAATATTGGTTGGTTCTGTAATGCCCGTGAGATTAATCACCATTTCTTTTACTTCCTCATTATTAATTACTTCATGTTCAAATTGTATGTTTTGAACCCCTGACTGAGTAATAGTTGCATTGGTGGTCATGGTTACAACATTACCGGACACTGAGGCAACATAAGTTGGATAAGGGAATGGGAAATTTGGTATGTAAATAAAATCACCCGGTCTCACTCTGGCCGCATCTGCAGCAGATGCCAAAGTAACCGTGTTTGATCCTTCAACAACTCCTGTTGCATCGGTATCTGCCGACAAACTGTTTTCGTATAGAGTTGTGTTAAACTGACTGACATCTGAGCCGTTTGTAGAAATTTTTATTTTTAAATCTTCTTCAAAAAACTCGTCATATACTTTATAGTAAAAACGCAATCTTTGATTAGGTTGGACTGTAATCGTCGGAGATATCAACCAATCATTGTTGTTACCATTTGTTCCTGTAAACATAGCCGCCATCATCTCTCCGAAGATAGGTTGTACGGTAGAATTTAATGACCACTGATTTCCATTCGCATTGCCATCAATAATTTTCCAACAAGTTTTAGTCTCCGATGCCGGCTCAAAGGTTTCAATAAATGGAGAAGGATAAACCACACAATCAGTTCTGAATAATATAGGCCCTACCCATTCGCTTTTTGTATTTTCATCACAAACCGCACGAACGTAACCTTCATACTGTGTATTAGGCTGTAAGCTGTTGGTAGTATAAGTTGGTGTTGTCTGAACACTCACTCCATTTGCCGTAGGGATACCGGAACCAGGCTCTTGAATTGAGACTTCCCAAGCAGTTTCAAGATATCCTTGAGTCCATCCTAAAGTAATCCCGTTTTGTGTTGCATTTGAGGATATTAAATCTGTAGGGGAAGGACAAGCAGGGGCATCATCAATTGTAACATCGTTGATAAACATTAAACCTGAATTAGCCGGATTTTCCATTGTTGGCGGTACTCTGAAAGCAATATACATTACTCCTGTTCCTGTAAACAATGAGGTATTTTCTATATAACCTGTATTAGTAAAATCAAACGACGGAACAATGGTAGTATAAGTACTGAAATCCGGCGTAGTTGACATTAATACTTCAAAGTTACCTCTTGGAGAAGGCTGAAAAATTCCAACTACAACTCGGTAATTAAAACGAAGTCTTTTTAAACCAACTGCATTAATCGGACCGCTGACCAACCAATCATCAAAACCACCGAAAGGATTGAAGAACGACGGTGCCTGACCAATTATAGCGTCATTTTCTTGAATTCTCCACTCTGTATTATCATCAGCTATATTTCTGATAGACCAACAGAATTTTTTAGTATTCGGGTCACTGTCATTCAAACTTTCATAGTAAGGAACCGGTTGAGGGTCACACAAAGTATGGAAGAAAATTGGACCTGCCCATATACTTTGTTCTGTCGCATTACAATAAGCCCTCACATAAACTTCGTATCGAGTTCCCGGCGTTAATCCGGTGATGGTAAATGGATTTGTATTTACTAAGAAGTTAGCGATTGGTGTACCCGTTCCTTCCGGTTGAACAGAAATCTGCCATTGTGTATTGTTGTAACCATTGGTCCAAGACAATTCCATTGAAGTGGTAGTAATTGTCCCTGGTGTAATTACCGGATAAAGAGGCTCCGAACATGCCGGCATATCTTCAATATAAACATCATCTATGTAGAATTGGATACCGGTTTGTACAGAACCCGGAGGCAGTTTCCATGCGATGTTAACATTACCTACGATATTAGCAGGAATTGGAACAATCATTTCAATAAAGTTATACTGAGTCACATAAGAAGTTAGCGGAACTAATACTGTTGTAAAATCATCCTCACCAACACCTGTAGTAGAAAGCAATATTTCAAAAGAACCAGGTCCACCCGGTGGATTATCAACTATTAATCCCCAGTTACCATAGACCATATATTTAAATCTTAGTCTCTTTTGAGTTACCCCGTCAAAAACAAATTGTGGTGTAATCAACATGTCATTAGGGTCAGCATCAGCTGTTCGCAATCGGGCACACGGTTCTGAAAAGGCATTATTACCAAAACTGAACTTATATGGGTCGTTATTCAAATTTAAAACGGTCCAACATGGTTCAGGACTTGCGGTCGATGCTCCTGTAAATCCGGTGTAATAAGGCAAGGGTAAAGGATTACATTGCGTAGTGAAAGGCATTGGAGCACTCCATGGTCCCGGAGTACCACCACAAACCGAACGAACATATAAATTATAATCAGTTCCCGGCGTTAAACCACTTACCGGATTTTCAATATTGGTATTCGTTGGTGTTCCGGTTTGAGTTGAAGTTGGTGCGCCATCAGAAACAGGCAATGCTAAATATTCCCAAGCACTAACTAAATTTTGAACATTATTCCAAGAAGCACTGATACTGGTTTGCTGTAAATTTTCATAAGTAATTATGGCCGGCGCCGGACATGTAGAACCACTGATGGTTAGTGTGAAACAAATGCCCGCACCCGGATTGGTTCTTTGATAAGGCGATGAAACTAAAAGAATATAAGTTTGCCCGGCAGTAACATAAAAATTGTAAAATCCGGAAGTAAGCATGTTGGTATCGGTTCTTACCCCGCCCAAACATCCTGCTGATGTCCCAACTCCGGCACAACCGTTAAAAATAAACAAACTCGAAGAAGCATTATAACAATTATTTCCTCCTCCACCAGACAAAACATTAGCGGTTTGTGTAATATTTACCAAACCTGAAGTAGACGGTGTAAAAGAGAAAAAGGCATGATTTCCTAAAAATAAATTCCAAGTAGAAGGCGTTCCTGCAGGTGTACAGGACAAATTCTGACTATTATAAGGAACATAAGTGTTAGCATCATAAAATTGGTTCAAATTATTGCTGTAAACAAAAGGTGTCACCGTTACATCAGAGGGCACCTGAATGGCCGTTGGACATGTCAATCCAATGGCTGCCGTGGTAAACGAAAATGGTCCGGCCCAAGAGCTCGAGGTATTCGCATCACAATTAACAATAATATAAAAATCATAAGTAGTCAGAGGCAATAAACCTGTGGCAGTGTAAGTATTTCCCGTTACCGGAGTTCCCAAAGCACCATGCCCTGCACCCGCAGGCACAACCTCAACCCCAAATTGTGTTGCTGTTGGATGTGTCCAGCTTATTTGAGCACTATCTGAAGCAATAACTGTACTGATTCCGGTAACCGGAACACAACTTTCAATCATTCTGAAATTATCCACAAAAATAGTGTCTCCGCTAGTTGCGGTTGTACCGGTTTGATTGGTGATTGCCACCAAAGCCAAATACACAGGAATTCCGGATGGAATAGACGGAATCGGAACAATTTTTTCTTCGTAAGTTGTAGCCGCAACATTTAATTGCGCTTCTGTCCAAGACTGTAGAGTAACATTAAAACTACTAATATCAGGCTGATTGGCAGTAGAAACTCTCAATTGAAAAGTAGTCCCTCTATTAGTAAAACTACCTTGCTTTACATAAAATCTTATCTCTCCGTTAGTAGGCGTAACCAACTGAGGTGAAATTAAAAAATACTCAGCTGTTAGACCTTGCGTATTGTTTGAAGCCGGACTTACAGATGCTCCACCGGTTCCTTGGTAACCACCGGTTGGTGAAGCTACCCAGTTATTGGTTACTGTTTGATTACTGGTAACAACCCAACTTGACGGAATACCGGAATTGAAGTTTTCCGTTTGGGCATAGCCTAAACCGCTTACAGCCAAGAAGCACAAAACAGTCAATTTCAAAAACGCTGTCTTATTCTTTTGGCGATCAACATTAGTACTGATTTTTTGAAAAAAACCTTTTAAAAAGGGTTTGAATGTAACTTCAAAAAAAGGATAATTTTTTTGCATTTTGTAAATTATTTAGTTGGGTATTGTTTATTCATTTAAAAATATAATTCTCTAATTCGAGTTGACTTTATTAAAAAATGTGTTTCTTTTTTAACTTCAATTTTTCAGAAAATACCAACCTTAAATTTGTGTCGTTTTTTGTCAATCTAAAACAAAAAGAGTGAACATAATTTGGCTTGGTTTTTGTCTGTTTTGAAAAATAAATCACTCTGAAATTTTAAAAATCAATCCAGACGCTTTTCTGACATTTTAAACCGAGAAAAACTGTTGAATTTAAACTCATATTTCGCTTATTTTACCCTGAAAAAAAGCCGAAATTGGATTAAAAAACTGAAAATACAAAACAAACAAAGCCTTGATTTACAGCAAAAAACAACAGTATTTAAGCGAATTTTTGATTTCCTTATACTAAGATACGCAAATAGCAAGAGT
>NZ_CAMLRU010000048.1 GCF_946482535.1 uncultured Flavobacterium sp. | reverse complement strand
ATAAACCGGTTTTCGGAATTTGTTTAGGGCATCAAATTATTGGTTTGGCTAACGGCGTGTCCACTTACAAAATGTTCAACGGCCACCGCGGTATCAATCATCCTGTGATGAATGTACTGACCGGAAAAGGTGAAATCACCTCGCAAAACCACGGATTTGCCGTAAACCGAGAAGAACTGGAAAAACATCCCGATTTAGAAATCACACACTATCACATCAACGACAACACCGTAGCCGGAATGCGCATGAAATCAAAGTCATGTTTCTCGGTGCAATACCATCCGGAAGCCAGTCCGGGACCACATGACTCGGAATATTTGTTTGATGAATTTGTAACCCATATGCAAAAAGCCAAAAGCTTACAAACGGTTTAAGGTTGGCTCACTAGCCCCGATGGGAGTAGTTACCGAGTAACTCGGACAGCGGGAAAATGGATGGCAAATAATCACGGAAGTTTCGCTTCGGATAAAAGTGACAATACTAAAACGTTTGCGTTAATAACATTCGGTTCAATTGTCAAATTCCTAAAAAAAGATGGAATATATTTGTGATAAATCTAAAAACTAACAACAAAATCTAATAGTATACAATATGAGTATCATTATCAAAGTACACGCAAGACAAATCTTGGACTCGAGAGGAAATCCGACTATTGAAGTAGATGTAGTAACCGAAAACGGCGTTTTAGGTCGCGCTGCAGTACCAAGCGGTGCTTCAACCGGAGAACATGAAGCGGTAGAATTGAGAGATGGCGGAAAAAACTATATGGGTAAAGGGGTTTTGAAAGCTGTAGAAAATGTTAACACTAAAATCGCTCCGGAATTGATGGGTGTTTCGGTTTTTGAACAAAACCATATCGACCAATTGATGATTGATTTAGATGGAACAGCCAACAAATCAAACTTGGGCGCCAATGCCATTTTAGGGGTTTCTTTAGCCGTAGCCAAAGCTGCTGCCAATGAATTAGGCTTGCCATTGTACCGTTACGTTGGTGGTGTTTCTGCCAATACTTTACCGGTACCGATGATGAACATCATCAATGGTGGTTCACACTCTGATGCGCCAATTGCTTTTCAAGAGTTTATGATTATGCCGGTGAAAGCTCAAAATTTTACCCACGCGATGCAAATGGGAACGGAAATTTTCCACAACCTTAAAAAAGTATTGCACGACAGACATTTGTCGACTGCCGTAGGTGATGAAGGTGGTTTTGCACCAAACCTTGCCGGCGGAACGGAAGATGCTTTGGATACGATTAAAAAAGCGGTAGAAAATGCCGGGTACAAATTCGGAGACGAAATCATGATTGCTTTAGATTGTGCTGCTTCTGAGTTTTATGTAGACGGAAAATACGATTACACCAAATTCGAAGGTGCTACCGGAAAAGTAAGAACGTCAAAAGAGCAAGCGGAGTATTTAGCGTCATTGGCGGCAAACTATCCAATCATTTCTATCGAAGACGGTATGTACGAAGACGATTGGGATGGATGGAAATACTTAACCGAATTGATCGGTGACAAAGTACAGTTGGTAGGTGACGATTTATTCGTAACCAATGTACAAAGATTGTCCACCGGAATCGAAAAAGGTATCGCCAATTCTATTTTGGTAAAAGTAAACCAAATCGGAACTTTGACCGAAACTATCGCTGCTGTAAACATGGCGCACAATGCCGGTTATACTTCGGTAATGTCGCACCGTTCAGGAGAAACCGAAGACAATACGATTGCCGATTTAGCGGTAGCTTTAAACTGTGGCCAAATTAAAACCGGTTCGGCTTCCCGTTCTGACCGTATGGCCAAATACAACCAATTGTTGCGCATCGAGGAAGAATTAGGTAACACGGCTTATTTCCCGGGCGTAAGAGCTTTTAAACAGAAATAATTTTTTTAAAAATATTTTTTTTACACCTGACCGGTTTTTAAAATTGGTCAGGTGTTTTTTATTTTTGGATTTTGTTGTTATTCAGATTAATAAGCATTAAGGAACCTGATTTTTTCTTATTTTAGCACTTCAAACAACCAACAATCTTACTATGAAAAAAATTTACTTTTTATTGTTTTCCCTTTTTGGGTTGCTACTAACTTCAAAAGCACAAACTACCATTAACATTTACGATAATGTATTGTTCTATGATGGTTATGCTGCCTTGGTAAGTCATCCGACGGCACCCGATGTGACGCGATTGAGAAACGATTTGTTTACTAAGAAATTAACCACCGATGTTTTATCGCAAATTGGAAGCACCTTGCAACTTAGCATCTCAATTTCAGCGGCTTGTGACAACTATGACCGAATAGGAAACATCAACTTAGCATTAGTGCCCAAAGGTGCCGTTTCTTATAATCCATCTACCACAAGCAGAATAGAGTTAGGGCGATTTATAACGCCTTTTATGAATAAAAATGTTGCGCCCAATTTAGTGCCTTATACTTTTACGGTTGATAATGCAGCCAAAATTTTAAAAGACAGTTACCTCAATTCTCTTTATGATTTTTGGGTTGAGTTTGAATTGTTTGGAGTGCCTTATGCAGCCAACACTCAAATTGCAGGTTGTTCGGGAAGGAATGATGTGTTTTACGGCACGTTGAATTTTATAACTAATACAGAGGCTTCAGTGCCCAATGATACCTTTGTTTTACCTTTAAATTTCAAAAAAGATTTAAATAATTATGCGGAAGGCGCATCAGATGTTATTGGAGATACAGTTCGCCTTATTGAGTTCCAACTGACATCAGCTATCAATAATGCCAAGTTTTATCTGATTACATCTAATCATGGCGCGAATGCCGGCGGAGAGGAATACAACAGAAGATGGCATTATGTGTCATTAGATGACACGCCAATCCTGACGTATATACCCGGTGAACCAACCTGTGAGCCATACAGAATTTACAACACCCAAGCAAACGGAATTTATGGATCAAGTCCGAGAACTCCGGCACAATGGCAATCGTTTAGTAATTGGTGTCCGGGTTCGGTTATTCCGATTCGTGAGATTAACTTAGGAAATTTGGCTGCCGGAACTCATACTTTTCAATTGGCCGTGCCCGATGCGGTTTTCATCAATAGTCAAGGTTATATTCCGGTTTCGTTGTATTTGCAAGGACAAAATACAGTGCTTGGGGTAGAAAGTTTTACCTCATTAGATTTTGATTTTTATCCAAATCCAACTCAGAATAGGGTTACAATTACAGCCAATACTTCAATCCAATCCATTCAGTTATGTGATATGCAAGGCAGGGTTTTGATGACTCAAATTGCCGAAACACCTCAAGCAACAATTGATATTTCTAACTATTTAAACGGAATTTATTTCTTAAAAGTCAATTCGACCAACGGAGAAAAGATCAAAAAAATAGTAAAAGAGTAGAAGCTATCTAAGATATTTGCGGCAAAAGAAAATTCCTTTAAAGTTTCTTCTTTTGCCGTTTTTTATTTTCAATCGAGAGTAGTACTTTTGCGCATGCAACACAACGTACTTATTTTAGATTTCGGTTCGCAATACACACAACTTATTGCACGCCGCGTTCGCGAATTAAATATATTCTGCGAAATTTTTCCGTTCAATCATTTTCCAGATGATTTATCGTCCTACAAAGCAGTTATCCTTTCGGGTAGCCCTTATTCTGTAAGAGCCGAAGACGCTCCTCATCCTGATTTATCTCAAATTCGCGGCAAAATGCCTTTGTTGGCGGTTTGTTATGGTGCCCAATATTTAGCCCATTTTAATGGTGGTGAAGTAGCACCAAGTAACATTCGCGAATACGGAAGAGCCAATTTGTCTTTCATCAAAGATGATGAAGCCTTTTTTGAAGAAGTAGCGTTAAACAGTCAAGTTTGGATGAGTCACAGTGATACCATTAAGCAAATGCCAACCAATGGCGTATTGTTAGCCAGCACCAAAGATGTGGCTAATGCGGCTTATCGTATTGAAGGGGAGAAAACTTATGCCATTCAATTCCATCCCGAAGTATATCACTCAACAGACGGAAAACAAATTTTAGAAAACTTCTTAGTTAAAATTGCTGAAGTGCCTCAAAATTTTACGCCTAATGCTTTCGTAGAAGACTGCGTAAAAGAATTGAAAGAAAAAGTAAAAGACGATAAAGTGGTTTTGGGTCTTTCCGGCGGAGTAGATTCCACTGTGGCAGCGGTATTGCTGAATAAAGCCATTGGCAAAAATCTATATTGCATCTTCGTAAACAATGGTTTGCTACGCAAAAATGAATTCGAAAATGTATTGCACCAATACAAAGACATGGGATTAAACGTGAAAGGCGTTGATGCTTCAGACCGTTTTCTTTCGGCTTTAGACGGGATTGAAGATCCGGAAGCCAAACGCAAAGCTATTGGTAGAGTTTTTATCGAAGTTTTTGATGATGAAGCCCATCGCATAGAAGACGTAAAATGGTTGGCACAAGGGACTATTTATCCGGATGTAATCGAATCGGTTTCTGTAAAAGGACCATCGGCTACCATAAAATCACACCACAATGTAGGCGGTTTACCCGACTATATGAAACTTCAAATCGTAGAACCTTTGAGAATGCTTTTCAAAGATGAAGTGCGTCGCGTTGGGAAAACATTAGGCATCGATGATGAATTGTTGGGCAGACATCCATTCCCGGGACCTGGATTGTCCATCAGAATTTTAGGCGCCATCACACCTGAGAAAGTGAGAATTCTTCAAGAAGTAGATGCGGTTTTCATCAACGGATTAAAAGAACACGGTTTGTATGATAAAGTTTGGCAAGCCGGCGCTATATTGTTACCTGTCAATAGTGTTGGAGTTATGGGAGATGAAAGAACTTATGAAAAAGTTGTAGCCCTTCGCGCTGTAGAATCGACAGACGGAATGACAGCGGATTGGGTTCATTTGCCTTACGAATTCCTGATGAAAATCTCCAATGAAATCATCAACAAAGTAAAAGGAGTAAACAGAGTGGTTTATGATATCAGTTCAAAACCGCCTGCCACAATCGAATGGGAATAGTTTTTGTTAACACAAAAAAGTTAATGAAAAATGAAGGCATAAAGTTTGCAAGTCAAAAGTTTTGTTAACTTTAACGTTAAATAAATGACCAATTTATGAAAAACCGAATTATTTTCTCACTGCTTTTTGTACTGAGTTTTACCTTTAGTACATCAGCCAAACAAGACAAATACGTCAAGCATACTGTGGCGCAAGGAGAAACTATTACGTTAATAGCGCAAAAGTACAAAGTAACTCCTTTTGATATTTATAAGCTTAATCCCGATTCTCAAAACGGAATCCAATTGAATAGCGTTTTATTGATTCCGCCTTCTTCGGCTGAACCTACAGTAATTCCGCCTAAGCAAACACAGCCTAAAGCCAATTCAAATCCGACCACTCATTTGGTACAACCCAAAGAAACTTTATTCAGTCTTTCAAGACAATATGGAGTTTCGGTTGAGGCTTTAAAAGAAGCCAATGGGGAATTGCTGAAAGACGGTTTAAAAATTGGACAAACGATAAAAATTCCAACTTCAAGCGGTAATGCAACAACAACTACAGCTGCTGTTGCTCCTCAAAAAGAAGTGGTAAAAGAAGCGCCAAAACCGGTCGTGAAAAATGAGCCAAAAGCGGAAACGCCTAAAGGGAATGTTACTTATCACGTCATAGAACCTAAGGAAACCAAGTATGGCATTTCCAAAAAATACGGCATGACCATTCCGGAATTGGAAAGATTAAATCCAGGGATAGTATCCGATTTTCCGGTTGGGTTAAAATTAGTGGTTTCAGGAAATGCACCCACAGTTACTTCAAAACCGGTTGTTTCTGCGGAACCTATAAAAGATATGCCTAAAGATGTGAATCCGAGTTCAGGGAAAAAATATTTGCAGGAATATGTGGTAAAACCAAAAGAAACTATTCAAAGTATAGCCGCCGATTTTGGCATTACGGAAACCGAATTAATCCAACTGAATCCTGAATTAAAAAAAGGAATCAAACTCGGTATGATTTTGAGAGTTCCGATGGGTGACAAAGTCAATGTCCCCAAAAAGGAGCAAGGCAATTTAATGAAGAATTTAAACACTAATGCGAGAAAACAACTCGCATTACTTTTACCCTTTAATATCAATAAAATTGAAAACGATACGGTCAATTCAACCCAAGCGCGTTTAAAAAAGGATAAGTTTCTTAATTTGACATTAGATTTTTACTCCGGCGCTTTGATGGCGATTGATTCTGCTAAAGTTTTGGGAATGAATGTGGATATCAAAATCTTAGATTCGCAGGAAACCAAAAACAATTCAAACGTAGCAACATTGGCACAACAAAACAATTTGTCGGCTATGGATGCGATAATCGGGCCTTTTTATCAAGCTAATGTGGAAAAATTAGCCGAAATGCTTGAGCCCAACAAAACCCCGGTGATTTCTCCGCTATCCAAAGAAATAGGCAAAAAGTACAGTAATTTATACCAGTCTATGCCTTCGTTAGAGCAAATGCGCGGTTCTGTTTTTCAATATATGAAAGCCAAAGGTGGTAATATTATTGCTGTGGTTGATGCCAAAAAAGGAAGTGTCAAACAATACCTTCAGGAAATGCAAAGCGATACTAAAATAGTCGGATTGAGTGCCAAAGGTTCTTTTGTAGCCGATAGTTTACGAGTGCATTTGCAAAAAGACAAGATGAATTATGTACTATTAGCTTCCGAGAGTACCGGTATGATTTTGGCTATGACCAATGCCATGTTGGCGGCCCAAAAAGATTATCAAGTACAGTTGGTCATCATGGAACCTAACGAAACCCTGGATTTTGAAGAAATATCCTTAACACGATTAACCAAATTGAAATTGCTTTATCCGTCATTGTCAAGACCGAATGAAACCGTGGAAGCCAATCAGTTTGATGCCAAGTACAAGAAGTTCAATAAAATTATCCCGAATCAATATGCGATTAGAGGTTTTGATGTGACTTTTGATACTTTATTGCGTTTGTCACAAGACAAAACTTTCGAAGAAACCATTCAGTCTGATGCTTCGGAACAAATCGAAAACAAGTTTGATTATACCCAAAATACCACCTACGGTTATTCTAATAACGGAATTTACATTTTGTATTATGATACCGATTTAACCATCAAAGAAGCTTCATAATGCCTACATCCAAAGTTACTTATTTAGGAGATTTGAGAACGTCTTCTATTCACTTGCAATCCGGAAGCGAAATCATTTCCGATGCGCCAACAGACAACAACGGAAAAGGAGAAGCCTTTTCTCCAACGGATACCGTAGCCAACGGATTAGCCAGTTGTATGTTTACCGTTATGGGGATTAAAGCCCGAGAAATGGGTGTGGATTTTTCCGGTTCAACAGCAGAAGTAACCAAAGTAATGGCGGCCGACCCGAGAAGAATTTCTGAAATTCACGTGACTTTTGACATGACTATTGAAGTCGATGAAAAAACCAAAACCATTTTGGAAAGAACAGCCTTAACTTGTCCGGTACATTTCAGTTTGCATCCCGATATCAAAAGAGAAATTATTTTTAATTGGAAGTAATTTTGAACGACCAACAAAAACTTCTCATTAAACTTGCCCACACCAAAATGCCATTTGGCAAATATGAAGGCTACTATCTCATTGATTTACCAGAATATTACGTGGTTTGGTATTCCCAAAAAGGTTTTCCCAAAGGAGAATTGGGAACACAACTCCAACTCGTTTACGAACTTAAATTAAATGGTTTAGAAGCCTTGGTGCGCAATATCAAGAAGCAATACCCTAAGCCAATTTGAGAATGAAATAATTTGAAAATTTGAAGATGTAGTTATTGTTTTTAATCGATGTAAAAAAATAATTTTCAAATCTTCAAATCTTCAAATCTTCAAATTAAATCAGTATTTTTGCCTCGTTTTTTACAGCAACAACAACACAACAACATAATTTACAATGAACCAAACACAAACAAAATACATTTTTGTTACCGGCGGTGTGACATCTTCCCTAGGGAAAGGAATCATCGCAGCTTCTCTGGCCAAATTACTACAGGCCAGAGGTTATCGAACGACCATACAAAAGTTTGATCCTTACATCAATGTCGACCCGGGAACTTTAAATCCATACGAACACGGAGAATGTTTTGTAACGGATGACGGCGCGGAAACCGATTTGGATTTAGGTCACTACGAGCGTTTTTTAAATGTTCCGACTTCGCAAGCCAATAATGTTACTACCGGAAGAGTTTATCTTTCTGTAATTGAAAAGGAGCGAAGAGGTGAGTTTTTAGGGAAAACGGTTCAAGTGGTGCCACACATCACTAATGAAATCAAAGAGCGTATGCAATTACTTGGGAAATCAGGTGATTTTGATATTGTAATTACAGAAATAGGAGGAACGGTCGGTGATATCGAATCGTTGCCTTATATCGAATCTGTGCGTCAATTGGTTTGGGAATTAGGAGAAGGGAATTCAATAGTAATTCACTTGACCTTGGTTCCGTTTTTGGCAGCAGCCGGAGAATTAAAAACAAAACCAACCCAACACTCGGTGAAAACCTTAATGGAAAGCGGAATCAAAGCGGACATTCTAGTTTGCCGAACCGAGCATGAATTGTCAGACGAATTGCGTCAAAAATTAGCTTTGTTTTGTAATGTGAAGCGAGAAGCGGTTATACAATCTATAGATGCTTCAACCATTTATGAAGTGCCGAATATGATGTTGGAAGAAGGTTTGGATATAGTAGCCTTAAAGAAATTAAACTTACCCAAAAAAGCGGCTCCGGATTTAAAAACCTGGAATACCTTTTTACACCGATTAAAACATCCGAAGCAGACCGTTAATGTTGGTTTAGTCGGGAAATACGTAGAGTTACAAGATTCATATAAATCTATTTTAGAAGCCTTTATTCATGCAGGAGCGGCCAATCAGACTAAGGTAAATGTAATCAGTATTCATTCAGAATATATTGATGAGGCTAATGCTGCTGAGCAATTACAAGGGTTAGACGGTATATTGGTTGCCCCGGGATTTGGCGGTCGCGGTATCGAAGGTAAAATAGAAACCGTTCGCTATGCCCGTGAAAATAACATTCCGTTTTTCGGAATTTGCTTAGGGATGCAAATGGCCGTTATAGAATATTCCAGAACGATATTGAGATTGAAAGACGCCAATTCTACCGAAATGAACGAGGAAACAAAATATCCGGTAATTTCGTTGATGGAAGAACAAAAAACCATTACCGACAAAGGCGGAACGATGCGTTTAGGGGCTTGGAAATGTGATTTAAGTGAAGGAAGTTTGGCTTATGAAATTTATGGCAAAAGCCAAATTCAAGAGCGTCACCGCCATCGTTATGAATTCAATAATGAATACAGAAAACAATTGGAAGCCGCTGGTTTAAAAGCCTCAGGAGTTAATCCTGATACCGGTTTGGTAGAAATCATCGAATTGGAAAACCATCCGTTTTTCATCGGTGTGCAATACCATCCGGAATATAAGAGTACTGTTGCCAATCCACACCCAATTTTCGTTAGCTTTGTGGCCGCAATGGTGAAACATAAAAAATAAAGTTGTAACAATTAAATCCTTGTTGCTTCTTATGACAAAAAAATAAAAAATGGAACAAAAGAAATTTGATTTTAATTCGATTATCGGTTTTGCTTTAATCTTTATCATTATCCTTTGGATGATGTACAATAACAGACAAGATGAAGTAAAAAATCAGGCGAAGGCCAAAACAGAAAAAGCAGCGGAAAAAAAGGCAAATGACGAGGCAACAAAACAAATTCCTCAAACCATAGCCGATACTACCGTTTCCGATTCGGTTAAAATTCAAAAACTACAAGGATCATTAGGCAGTTTTGCTTATTCCGCTACATTGCCTTCAGCCAAAGAAGCATTTACTACTATCGAAAACGAATTGATGGTTTTAAAAATCGCCAACAAAGGAGGATTTATCGCTGAAGCCACTTTAAAAAACTTTAAAAAATTCGACAAAAATTCGAAAGAATTGGTAGAGTTAATTAAAAACAACAATGCCAATTTCAACCTGCAGTTGCAAACCAAAGACAATCGCGTGTTGAATACCAAAGACTTGTTTTTCGAACCAACGTTAACCAAAGTAGACGGAAACCAAGTGCTTTCGATGAAATTGAAGTCGGGCGCCAATAGTTATTTGGAATACAAATATGTATTGAAACCAAACGATTATATGCTTGATTTTGACATTCGTTCTCAAGGGTTGAATACGGCTTTGAACACTTCTAAACCGGTCGATTTCCAATGGGATATGAAAACCTACAGAAACGAAAAAAGCATCTCTTATGAAAATCGTTATGCAGAGATTGTTTTTGAATATGAAGACGGAAAAGACGATTATGTAGGTCAAGGAAAAGACAAAGAAGAAACACCGGAGAAGGTAACCTATATTGCTTACAAACAGCACTTTTTCTCTTCAATCTTGTTGACTAAAACGCCATTTGAAAGCGCCAAGTTGCATTCGCATGATTTAGTGGATGACGTTTCCAAAGACACGCTATACACTAAGGCATTTAAAACCAATGCTGCCTTAGCCTATACTAATGGTGAGTTAGATTACAAAATGAACTGGTATTACGGTCCGTCGGATTATACGTTATTAAACAACTATGACCGAAATTTAGACGAAATCATCCCGTTAGGTTGGGGAATCTTCGGTTGGATTAACAAGTTTATTTTTGTGCCGTTATTTGGATTCTTGAGTACTTTTATGGGATTGGGAATTGCTATTATTGTCTTTACGATTTTAATCAAAATAGCCATGTCACCAATTACGTTTAAGTCTTTCTTGTCACAAGCCAAAATGAAAGTATTGCGTCCTGAGATAATGGAAATCGGAGAAAAATTCCAAAAAGATCCGATGAAAAAGCAACAGGAAACCATGAAGTTGTATAACAAAGCGGGCGTGAATCCGATGGCAGGTTGTATTCCGGCTTTGATTCAAATTCCGTTTATGTATGCGTCATTCCAATTCTTCCCATCGGCAATTGAGTTGAGACAAAAAGGGTTCCTTTGGGCGGATGATTTATCTTCTTTTGATGCCGTAATTACATGGGATACTCATATTCCGATTATCTCTTCTATTTATGGAAATCACATCAGTTTGTTCCCGATTTTAGCAGCTATTGCGATTTTCTTCTATATGAAAATGACTTCAGGAGATCAAGCTATGGCACAACCACCACAAGACGGTATGCCGGATATGGGTAAAATCATGAAAATCATGATTTACTTGTCGCCGATTATGATGTTGTTGTTCTTTAATAATTACGGTTCAGGATTGAGTTTGTATAACTTTATTTCCAACTTGATTACCATAGGTATTATGTTGGTGATTAAAAAGTACTTTATCGACAGTGATAAAATCCATGCTCAAATTCAGGAAAACAAAGCCAAACCTAAAGCAGAAGGTAAGTTCCAAAGAAAGATGCGTGAAATGATGGAACAAGCTGAAGAACAAAAGAAACTTCAAAACAAAAAGAAATAATTTCCGAATTATAAACTTATAATAAAGCCTGTTTAAAGATTGAACTTTAAACAGGCTTTTTGTTTAAACATAAGTTGAATTCATCCACAATACTTTTGGTTCATAAAAAAAGCGCAGTGTTGAACTGCGCTTCTCTTTTTCATAGCAATGGGTTAATTATAATGATGGTAACAATACATTGTTAATTACATGAATCACTCCGTTAGAACCTTGTACATCTACAGCTATAATACCGGTTTGTCTGTTAGCTTCATCGGTTATTGTAGTTCCGGATATGGTGAACGTTCCTGATTCTAATGTGGTAATCGGAGTAGTTGGAATTCCTGTTGAAAGTACATTGGCACCACCAACTACATGATAAGTCAACACTGAAGTTACTTGAGCCGAAGTTAAACTGGCCAATACACCCGGATTTTGTGTCTCAAAAGTTGTAAAAGCTGTATTTGTAGGAGCAAATACTGTAAACGGAGAACCGGCTGTTCCACTTAGGGTTGGTACTAAACCTGCACCGCTAACTAAACTAACCAAAGTGGTAAAATTAGGATTGGCAATAGCATGATTTACCACTGTTGGTAAACCGATAACGTTGTCAACAACATGGATTACACCGTTAGAGGCTTCGATGTCAGCGGCGACAACGGTTGCACCTCCATTGGTTGCACCTCCATTTAATTTAACTGTCGATCCAACTTCCACAAACATACTTAAGGTGTTAGTAGTAGAAGCCGATCCTTTTGCTAAAGTTTTTACATAGCCTGTTGTTAATTCGTCACTGTAAAATGACCCTGATACAACATGGTTTTTCAATACTTCCGTTAATAATGGTAGTGGCACCGCATTAATATCGGCAAAGCCATTAGCACTCAAGAATGCTTCAAACTTGTCATTTGTAGGTGCAAATACAGTAAAATCTCCCGGACTGTCAAAGGTTGATACCAATCCGGCTCTGTTTAATGCTTGAACCAAGATGCTCAAATTAGCATTTGATGAAGCAAGTTCTGCAATTGTTTGCGGCTGGTTTGAATTATCGTCATCATCGCTACAAGAAAACATAGTGAGGGCAATACAAACAAGCGTCATTTTTTTGATTAGATTTTTCATAATTATTTTGTTTAATGTTTCGGCTAAATTACTAAACATTGTTTAACAAAATCTGTAAAAAGATAAACAAAATGATAATTTATAAATATTTTAACAGTTTCGTTTAAGTCTTGTGAAAGTCATGAAAAAAGCAGTTTGTAGAGTTATTAAGTGTTTTAAATGGGTTGAGAAAATTCATTAACATCATAAAAGTTAAACAAAATGAATCATAGGTTTTTGGAATATTTTAACAATCAGGGCATACTAAAAATATATATTCCTCGTTTAGATAATAACTTTAAATTTGTATCATTGATTTTATACACCGATTAAAAGCACACTTATGAAATATATTTTCCTTTTTTTATTCCAAACTGTAATTCTTTTTGCTCAAGATTTTAATAAATTAGATGAAAACGGAAAAAAGCATGGGCTTTGGAAGGGTTTTTATGAGGAATCAAAACGACCAAGATATGAAGGGACTTTTGAGCATGGAAAAGAAGTAGGGCTATTTAAATTTTTTGATGACACTAAGGTTGGAACTGTAATTGCTACCCGTGACTTCAGTGCCAATGATAATTCGTGTTACACTACTTTTTACAATCAAAAAAACAATAAAGTCAGCGAAGGTAAAGTAGTCAATAAGCAATTTGAAGGCGAATGGAAATATTATCACGAAAATTCTCCAATAGTAATGACGACTGAGTTTTATGTTAATGGGAAATTGAATGGTATCAGAAAAGTATTTTACAAGAGTGGTAAAATTGCCGAGGAAACTACCTATAAGAACGGAGTAAAGGATGGAGTATACAAGAGTTATGCTGAAAACGATGTGGTTTTAGAGGAAAGCAATTATAAAGAGGGTTTGTTAGACGGACAAGCTACTTACAGAGATGCTACAAAAAACATTACTGCACAAGGACTTTTTAAAAACGGCAAAAAAACAGGAATTTGGAAAATGCTTGAAAAAGGAAAGTTGAAGGATGTCAATATGGACAAGCAAGGGAAAAAATTCAAAAAATCAAACATGCCCAGAGTACCTGAAGAATAAAACGCCATATAATTTGTTTACCGTTTCATTGTTTTAACTGATATTGAGGTGTCTATTAATTCTCAATTTGGCGTAACTTTGCCAAAAAATTTTTGAAAAAATAATGAAAAGAGTTGTTGTAGGGCTTTCCGGAGGTGTTGATTCGAGTGTTGCGGCTTATTTATTAAAAGAACAAGGCTATGAAGTCATCGGGCTTTTTATGAAAAATTGGCATGATGATTCGGTGACTATTTCCAATGAATGTCCCTGGCTCGAAGATAGTAACGATGCTCTGCTCGTGGCGGAGAAACTCGGGATTCCTTTCCAAACCGTTGATTTAAGCGAGCAATACAAAGAAAAAATAGTTGATTACATGTTTAACGAGTACGAACAAGGAAGGACGCCTAATCCTGATGTGTTGTGTAACCGTGAAATCAAGTTTGATGTTTTTATGAAAATTGCTTTAAGTTTAGGCGCCGATTATGTCGCAACCGGGCATTATTGCAGAAAAGGAACTATTCAAAGCGCCGGAAAAGAAACCTATCAGTTGTTAGCCGGAATCGACGCAAACAAAGACCAATCCTATTTTCTTTGTCAGTTGTCTCAAGAACAATTAGCCAAATCTTTATTTCCTATAGGAGAATTAACCAAGCCGCAAGTAAGAGAAATTGCAATGCAATTGGATTTGGTTACCGCTGAAAAGAAAGATTCTCAAGGTTTGTGTTTTATTGGTAAAGTACGTTTGCCGGAATTTTTGCAACAGCAATTACAACCCAAAGAAGGTTTGATTTATGAAGTCGCTGCCGATCATGAAATTTATAAGCAAAAAGCACCTGATTTCCATTCGTTAGAAGAACAATTGGCTTATGAAGCCAAAGGTATTTCCTATACTTCCGAACATGGTAAAGTAGTCGGGAAACACCAAGGAGCTCATTATTTTACCATTGGACAAAGAAAAGGATTGAACGTTGGCGGTACTAAAGAAGCCCTTTTTATTATCGCAACAGATGTTAAAAGTAACGCTATTTATACCGGACAAGGTCAAAATCATCCGGGATTATTCAAAAAAACATTAAGAGTGCAACCTGCTGAAATTCATTGGATAAGGGAAGATTTAGCACTTAAAAATGGTGAGTCTATGGAGGTTATGGCACGTATTCGTTACCGCCAGGCTTTACAAAAAGCAACTTTGTACCAATTCGAAAGCGGTTTGTATGTTTCCTTTGATGAACCACAGTCGGCCATTACCGAAGGACAGTTTGTCGCATGGAATATTGGGGATGAATTAGTTGGTTCTGGAGTAATTTCATAAATTAGCACTTTACAAATGTAAATTGCTATGAAATCAAAGATACATTTTAACCCACTATTACTGCTAAATAAAAAAGGAATATCCATAGTTTTTCTTTTTTTATGTTCCTTCGGATATGCTCAAGAAGACGCATGGGTTTACTTCATTGACAAACCCAACGCACAAAACTTTTTTGCCAATCCCTTAAGTGAATTGTCTCAAAGAGCTCTCGACAGAAGAACTACACAAGGAATAACACTTAGCATTAACGATGCGCCAATAGAGCAATCCTACATCAATCAAATATTAGCCGCTGAGGGAATTGAAGTAAAAGCCAAATCCAAATGGCTCAACTGTCTTCACGTTCGCGGAAGTATTACGTCTATTCAAAATTTAACGACCTTGCCGTTCGTTGACCATGTAAAATTTGCAGACCATTCTTTGAATGCCAAAATGCAGCAACCAAGGACAATTACTCCGGTAAATAAACAATTAGATACGCAAACCACATTTTCTTATGGTAATTCTGCCAATCAAGTACAAATGTTAAATGCTCATTTGTTACACCAACAAAACTTTACCGGTTCCGGTAAAATTATAGCGGTTTTAGACTCCGGATTTTCTGCTGTAAACACTGTTATTCCTTTTAATAGGATGTTCAACAATGGTTTGTATTTGGGCGGATATAACTATGTTGGCGGCAATACAAACGTTTTTTCAACACACAATCACGGTACCATGGCTTTGTCTTGTATGGCAGGCTTTGTAGATGGTCAATTGGTGGGCACA
>NZ_CAMLRU010000047.1 GCF_946482535.1 uncultured Flavobacterium sp. | reverse complement strand
CGATTATTTTTCCTCTAATGGTTACAAAGTAGTCATTCCCGAGTTGCCTATTTACACCCAAAATATTTTAAAAACCAACGTCAAAGCTTTTGCCAAATACGTAAAAGACTTTATCACTTTCAAAGGTTTTGAACGTGTAATTTTGTTGGGTAATTCGCTTGGCGGACACATTGCCTTGTACCATTCTAAAATGTATCCGGAAAAAGTAGCCGGATTGGTTATCACCGGAAGTTCAGGTCTTTACGAAAGCGCCATGGGCGACAGTTACCCTAAACGTGGTGATTACGAATACATCAAGAAGAAAGCGGAAGCCGTTTTTTATGACCCAAAAGTGGCAACCAAAGAAATCGTTGACGAAGTTTTTTCGGTAGTAAATGACCGAATTAAAGTGATCAAAACTTTGACCATCGCCAAAAGTGCCATTCGCCACAACATGGCCAAAGATTTGCCTAAAATGCATGTGAAAACTTGTATTATTTGGGGCAAAAATGACCAAGTTACGCCACCGGATGTAGCCGAAGAATTTCACAAACTAATGCCCAATTCACAATTATATTGGATAGACAAATGCGGACATGCTGCCATGATGGAACATCCTGACGAGTTCAATCGCTTGTTGCATGAATGGTTAAAAGAAGTTCATTTATAAACAAAAGTCCATTTCGGACTTTTTTATTTTAACAATACCATGAAAATTAACAGTGCCGAATTTATCATCAGCAATTCTGATGTGAGCAAATGTCCGAAAGATCCATTACCGGAATACGCTTTTATTGGTCGTTCTAACGTGGGAAAATCGTCGCTGATTAACATGTTGACCAATCATAAAAACTTGGCTAAAACCTCGGGAAAACCGGGAAAAACGCAGTTAATTAATCATTTTAAAATCAATTTGAATTGGTTTTTGGTTGATTTACCCGGTTATGGATATGCTCGTGTTTCTAAAAAAACCAAAGATGTTTTTCAAAAATTCATCACCGATTATTTTGAGAAAAGAGAACAATTGGTTTGTGCTTTTGTTTTGATTGACATACGATTGGAAGCCCAAAAAATCGATTTGGAATTTATTAATTATTTAGGAGAAATTGAAGTGCCGTTTTGTATCATTTTTACCAAGGCCGATAAAATCAGCAAAACCAAAGTTGATTCACATATAGCGGCTTATCGCAAAGCACTTTTGTCTAATAATTGGGAAGAAATGCCGCAGTACTTTGTAACCTCTTCGCTTGAAGCTACCGGCAGAGAACAACTTTTGGAATTTATCGACAGTGTTAATGAAGAAATGTTTAAGAACGGAAATTTATAAATAAAAAAGAGGTCAAATGACCTCTTTTTTATTTTTTCAATTCTAATTTCTCTGCAAAATAATCACAGAAATCTCTCATCGTATCAGCCATTTTTTCATCTTGGGTAGCGCGTTGAAAAGTATCAGCCATAGCCACTAAAGTTTGATGAAAGAATTTTTTCATCTCATCCACCGGCATATCTTTGGTCCACAAATCAATACGCAGGGTTTCTTGTACTTTACTGTCCCAAATAGAAAGCATCATGGCCTTGGCTTCTTCTTGTTCCACTCCGCCGTCTTGGGCTGTCCAGGTTAGTTTTTCCGGAATTCGATTTTCATCTAATTCAACATTGAATATTATTTCGGATTTGATGGTGTTACTCATTTTTTTTGGGTTTGTATTTTGATTTTTCAAATAATTCTTTGGCCTCCATTTTCAGCATATCCTGCAAACTCACTTCATTATTTTCCATAAAGGAGCGAACAATTTGCCAGCCGACCCATTGCCCGACTCTACCCGGAGATTCGTTGTCAATTTCAAGGTAGAATTTTGAAAATGGAGCCACATTAATAAAGCGATTCGGCAATTTGGAATCGGAACTGAACAACAGGCTTTCTTCAATAAAAAAGCGCCACATATAACTTTCATTCTCTTGACACCAAGTAATTTGCTCAGGCAAATAGCCTATTTTTTCAGCATCGGTATGATTGGGAAGTACTAAATCTTTTAAGTACAATTCCTTGCCGTAATAAATCATTTCTCCCAACAACGTTTTATCTGTTGGCGGCGGAATTTTTCTTAGGGCATAACTGGATACAATATCGGGCATCATTTGTCTTTCTTCGAAATTCTGTCTCAAATACTCCGGAAACGTATAAAACTTAATGTCTTTTCCAAGATATAATTCCAAGGCAATAATTAATTTGTCATTAGCATAAATGGCTTTGCTGGTATAATCCATTTCTCCGATAACAGTATATACTTTCGGCAAAACGGTTTCAGGGAAATAATACTTCAAATGTTTAAACAAGTCCTCAATTTCGTTGGTCTGTTTGCCGAAATCTGGATATTTTTTTTGAACTTCGGCATATAAATCTCGCCAATCCTTGTTTTGCATCTTTTCTATCCATACCTCATCAGGCACTCCTTCCGGAAAAAAGAATGGATATTCCGCTTTCAAATTAGGCAATTCTTTGGGATTGGCTTGAAAAAATGCTTGGTCAAATCTATCCACTTGTAAGGCTACCGGAATTTCTTCTACAGCCTTTTCTACTTTGGTTTTCTTGTCACAAGAAACCAATATAAAAACCAACATTAATATTGCAAAATACTTTTTCATTATAGAGAATTTATATGACAAAAATGGAAGTGAAAAGTTTGTGATTTTTTACATTTGCAAATATACATTTCCGTTTTTAAAAACTTTCATAAAAAAATGGCTAAAAAAAGCAAAATTAAAGTAGGGGAAACCAACACCTTTATTGTTTCATGGTTAAAGGATTACGCTACAAAAGCAAAAGTAAATGGTTTTGTGATTGGTATTTCGGGCGGAGTTGATTCGGCGGTAACCTCAACCTTGTGTGCGCAAACCGGATTGATGACATTGTGTGTTGAAATGCCTATCCATCAAGATCCAACACAAGTGAGTCGCGGAAGAGAGCATATTGAACAATTAAAAAAACGTTTTCCCAACGTTCAAAATATTGAAGCAGACTTGACGGGTGTTTTTGAAACCTTCAAGCAAGCGGTGCCTGAATCTGACAATGAAACCAAGCTGAATTTGTCTCTGGCCAATACAAGAGCGAGATTGCGAATGACGACCTTATATTATTTTGCAGGAATTCATGGCTTATTGGTAGCCGGAACCGGAAATAAAGTAGAGGATTTCGGAGTTGGCTTTTATACGAAATACGGAGATGGCGGTGTTGATTTAAGTCCGATAGCAGATTTAATGAAAAGCGATGTTTATGCTTTAGGTGAGTATTTAGAGATTCCGAAGTCAATTCAAAATGCAGCACCGACTGATGGCTTATTTGGTGATTCAAGAACGGATGAAGATCAATTGGGTGCTAGTTATGATGAATTGGAATGGGCGATGACAGCAGCAGCAAATAATAAAAAAAGCGAAGATTTTTCGGGAAGAGAGAGGGAAGTTTTTGAGATTTACAAGAAGTTAAACACAATAAATCAACACAAAATGACCCCAATTCCTGTATGTATTATCCCAGATTTTTTAAAATAATAACCACTTTATTAACATTAGTACAATATAATTTTTTAACTTTACAGTAAATTTCTATTAATTTTTTATCAAATACCACAATTATGATAAATGTATGTATTGCGGATAACTTCCCGGTTGTACACTTTGGAATGAAAGCTTATTTTAAGGATCATCCTGAAATCAGCATAGTTTCCAATGTAGGAAATTTTTTTATGGTTCCCGATGCTTTGAGAAACAAAGAAATTGACGTCTTAATCATCGATTTAGAGCTTGAAGGACTTAAAAGTATTTATGAAGTCAAGTCAATCATCAGAAATTTTCCAAAAACTAAAGTTATCGTCTTCAGTAGTTTGTCTGAACACATTTACGCACCCAATGCCATTAAAGCAGGCTGTGCCGGTTATGTTCACAAGACATCAAAGCTTGAGAATTTAGGTATAACCATTGTCAAAGTACACCAAGGACAAATTATCCTAAATGAAGAAATCAAGAGAAACTTAGCGTTAATTGCCAAGCAAAACAAATCAGAGCGTTTGTACCGCAAACTTTCGAACCGAGAGATTGAAGTATTGCGTTTCTTGAGTGATGGCAAGAAAAACAACGAAATTGCAAAAATTTTGGCGCTTAACGAAAAAACCATCAGTACGTACAAACTTCGTTTACTTACGAAGCTCAACGTGACCAACTTGGTTGACCTTGTTAACAAAGCTAAGACCTTAGAAATCGTCTAAAAAATTAAAACCCCGAAAATTTCGGGGTTTTTTTTATAGATAAGCAGAACGAATTCTTCCTATTTTATTGGTCAAACTAACTTTTAGCTTGTTATAGTCGTTAATGGTTGCCATAATTTCCCCGGAATCCGTTTCTTCTTCACTATTGAAAGAATTCATCAAATCCTTGATAAGTTTATTAATCAAATATTCTCGAAGTGAAATAATCGTTTCGGAAACGTACTGGCTCACATTTTGGGTTTTGGTTTTGACGTAAATGTGTTTGATTTCCCAATTGTGGAGCAATTCTTTTTCTTCCGACATTAGAATATCTGTAACCGTTTGGGAATGTTCGGGCGACAATTGCATTAAATAATGTTCAATATTGAACTCTTCATTTTGATTGTAGTAAGCAATCAAATCCGAATAAATTTCCTGAAACAACGGATGCGCCAATTCTACTTCATCTTCTTGCAAACTCAAATAAATTCGTTGAAAAACTTTAAAGGTGTTGGTTTCCTTTTCCTCTATCATCTCTCCTTCTTCATTGGCTTTTAGAATATAATCGTCAAAATCGGCCTCCAAAGAACCATAAAGCAAGAGCATCTCTATAATCTTGCGCTCTAAATCATAAACAATATTGACTTTTTCCGGAGCTACTTGAGGTTCGTTTTTAACCACTTCAAAAGCTTTTTGCTCTTGCTTGAGTTTTTTACCGGCTTCTGCAATATCCTTCTGAACCAACTGTGCCAAAGTATTCAGCAACACTTGCTCCGAAATATCCATGATACGAGCGGTTTCCTGAATGTAGATTTCTCTTTTAATTCTGTCCGGAATTTTAGAAATACTCACCACCATATCACGAATCAAATCGGCTTTCTTGATAGGGTCGTTTTTGGCTTCATCCATCAAAAGCGAGGCTTTGAACTGAATGAAATCTTTGGCGTTATTTTCCAAATAATTTACCAAATCCTCATACGAATTTTTTCGGGCAAAACTATCCGGATCATCACCATCAGGGAAAGTGCAGACTTTGACATTCATGCCTTCTTCCAAAATCAAATCGATACCGCGAACAGAAGCTCTCAATCCGGCTGCATCACCATCAAACAAAACCGTGATATTTTTAGTCAAACGATTGATTAATCGAATTTGGTCGGGCGTTAAAGCCGTTCCGGAAGACGCGACTACATTTTCAACACCGGCTTGGTGCAGCTGAATCACATCGGTATAACCTTCGACTAAATAACAATTGTTTTGCTTGGCAATGGCTTGTTTGGCATGAAAAATTCCATACAAAACTTTGCTCTTGTGGTAAATTTCGCTTTCGGGTGAATTGAGGTATTTGGCTGCTTTTTTATCATTGGTCAAAATTCTGCCGCCGAAACCTAGGTTTCTTCCCGGCAAACTTTGAATGGGGAACATCACTCTGCCTTTGAAACGGTCAAAATGTTTGCCGTCTTCGCGGGTAATGGTCAATCCTACTTTTTCCAGGAATTCTAATTGGTAACCTTTGGCTAAAGCTTCTTTGGTAAACGCGTCCCAAGTTTCGGGCGAATAGCCCAACCCGAATTTGGCAATGGTTTCATTGGTAAAACCTCTTTCTTTAAAATAAGACAACCCAATCGCTTTGCCTTCTTCGGTATTTAAAAGCGTATCGTGAAAATAACTTTTGGCAAACTCTGAAACCAAATACATGCTTTCTTTTTCATTGGCTTCGATTTTGTCTTCTTGGGAAACTTCCGTCTCTTCGATTTCAATGTTGTACTTGTTGGCCAAATAACGAATCGCTTCCGGATAAGTGAAATGTTCGTGTTCCATCAAAAAAGTGACCACACTGCCACCTTTGCCCGAACTAAAATCTTTCCAAATTTGTTTTACGGGAGAAACCATAAAAGATGGCGAGCGTTCATCCGAAAACGGGCTCAAGCCTTTGTAATTACTCCCGGCGCGTTTGAGTTGAACGAAATCGCCAATGACTTCCTCCACTCGTGCGGTTTCAAATACTTTATCTATGGTTTCGCGGGTAATCAAAATTTAGTTTAAGCGTTAAAAGTTTAAGGGTTTAAAGTTATGAAAAAATTGATGTAAGATGGTTGATTAACGATTGATGATTTCAGATTTAATTCTACAGCCATTATACTGCAATAAAAAAAGATGCTCCATTGCTGAAACATCTTTCGAAGTATAAACTAACCTAATCAAATTTTTTAATTGAAGTCGAAACGAACGCCTAGTGAAATATTGTTTTGCTTGATGGCGTTGTCTTTGAAGAGTGGATTCAAGTCGTATTTCAGATAAATACTGGTTTCTCCGTAACCAAGATAAGTACTTACCCCGTAGATAAAATCGTTGGCGTTAAAATCGCCTTTTTCTTTGATAGAAACATCATTCCCATCTACTTCATAACACAATTTTTGTTTTGATTTTACTCTTAATCCGGCATAACCACCTATTCCGAAACGAACGCTTTCATGGGTTCTGAAGATTTTTTTTCCGTCTTTGTCTTTGGCTTTAGTGAAATCAAACTCTAAGTGAAGCGGCACAGTCAGGTAAACATTTCTGAATCGGGAATCTTTTAAATTCACCGAACTGGTTTCTAAATTAGTTTGGTTTCCGTTTACTACGAATAAGCGATTGTCTGTTGGGCGCAAGTTGTTATACATCAAAGACATTCCATATTTTAAGTGCAACAAATTATCATTTTTGAAAAGTCGAGTATTAGAAGTAAAACCCCATTCGTAAAAATGAGAACCCCAATATCTGTAATCAGAGTTGGCTACACTTCCGTCAGTCACCAAGTTATTCACACCGGCAGCGAAGACAAACTGCGAAGTAGTTCTTCTTTCTCCTCTGCTTCTTCTGATAGAATCATTGTTAGTCCAATCCCATTTAACAGTGAATTTATCTTTACCGTCTTTAATTTTTCCGGCTACTTTTTGGTTAACCAATTCTTTTAATTCTTCTTGCGCCTGACCTACTCTGGTTTCAATATTTTTGGAACGGATTTCTGCAAATCTCAATTTCTTCTCATCGGCTTGCTCTTTAGTAATAGTCCCGGCCTCTAATTCTTTGTTCACGGATTCAATCTCCGCTTTCAAAGCTGCTTTTTCTTCTTTGGTTATAGCGTCAATTTTATTGGCAATAAGTTTGACTCTTAATTCAAAGCTCGTCTCTTGAACATCTACTTTTACAGTTCCTTGAGCGGTTACTTTGGTTACTATCAAACTCAAGGCTAGTGAGGCATAAATGATAAAATTCTTCATGATGTTTGTGATTTAAATTGTGATTAATGATTGTTATTCGTTATTTCTGTTGGCCAAAGCCACTTTAACTTCTTGGTAATTTTTATTGATTTTTTGCAGCATTTTTTCTCTGAAAGAATGTTCTACTTCGCCGTCAACTTGAGAAAGCAAACTCTTTGCATCTACTTTAACGCTTGATTTAGAAGTCATCGATTGTTTACTGACTTGGTCTAAATCTGCCAATAAAAGCTCATCTCTGTTAGGACTGGTGAAAATCTTTTTGGTATTATCTACTTTAATGTAAATATCCTTTTTGTCCTGAATTTTCGGCAAATCTTTTATGGCGATATCCGATGGGTTTTGAAACTCAATGGGTTTCTCACGATTGATGATTTGATTTTGATTGTTTGTTGATTGATTATTGATTGAAACTCTTTGATGATTCGTTGTTGGTTGTTGGTTGTTGGTTGTTGGTTGAACATCCGAAGTCGCTGCAACATCATTTTGTTTTTGACTCCCAACTATTGGTTCTTGAATACTTTCTGTTTTATTTTGAACGGTATCGATTTTAGTTTCTGAATCAACAACCGTATTTATGGTATTAATATCGGTGCCATTTTGATTGAAAAAAAACAAACCAAGTGTTGCGAATACCAAAATGCTGGCAGCAATAAATAAAAAGCCAAAAGGTTTTCTTGTTTTTTTTTCTTCGGCTACCGAAAGCATGGCGTCTAATCGATCCCAAGCTTGAGCTGAAGGCTGAATTTCTCTCGCATTCAACTTTTCTCTGAACTGTTTTTCTATTTTATTCGGTTCCATTTTCATAGTTTTTTAATTTGGTAATATTCTCCTGCAACATTTTTCGGGCATGTGACAATTGGGATTTCGAAGTGCCTTCACTGATGCCTAACATCGCGGCGATTTCCTGATGCTTAAATCCTTCTATCGCATATAAATTGAAAATCATTTTGTAGCCATCGGGCAAACTGTCAATCAGAAACTGAATGTCTTCTACCGAAAATTGGCTTTCAATATTATTGTGTCTTTCTTCAAAATAATTTTCGTCTTCAATAAACTTTACTTTTTTCTGTACTCTGATAAACGAAATACATTCATTCAACATAATTCTTCTGATCCAGCCTTCAAAACTGCCTTTGTGTTCAAAATTTTTCAGACTGGTAAACACTTTCATAAAAGCAGTAATCATAATGTCTTCGGCTTGGTGTACATCTTTAACGTACTGACGACAAACACTCAACATTTTCGGAGCATATTTAGAATAAATCTGATGCTGAGCGTGGCGATTGTTTTCGACAGCCAATTCGATTAATTCTTTTTCGTCTTTATGTAAGTTGATTACTTTCAAAACTTTTTGGTTAGTGTTTCTGTCAGCATAGACGATTATAGTTTAAAAATGGTTGCATGAAAGGTAAATTATTTTAACCCATCCAACTCAACCAACTGATATTCAGGTGATGACTCAAATAAATTTCTTAATATAGCGGCATGCCCATTTCCGATAATTACCAAAATTCTATCTTCGGGAGCGGCATTCATCTGTTGTATTTTTCTAAAAATTCTCAAATTTCGGTTGTACCACCAAACGGATAAAATATCGGCTCCGCGGGTATCATCCAGTTTAAAATCGCCTACTAAATACGCTCCATAAGTTAAGTTGTGAACTTCTCTTGAATTCGAATGCTTAAAATATTTCAAAAGATTCGTTGACTTGGGCAACTTTTCATCATAAGTATACCAATCAATAATCATTTTCACAAACTTATCATCGCTTTGAAAATCAAAATCTTTGAATAATTTATTGGTATAAACCGAATCTATTTTGGCTAAATCCTCATCCATTGAGGCTACATCAATACTGTAAATGGTATCCAACATCAATTCATTAGCCAAACGCATCCCTAACTGAAACCTTTCGTCTCTTTCGTTTCTGAAATCGCCTTTTTTATACCGGTTTAACTTTTCAACTGCTTTCCATTCGGGACGTGCTTCGATAGCAATCTTAGTTGGTTTAAACTTTTTTATATAATTGACCAATTCCGTTACTTCGGATTTTTTGGGTTCTTTTAAAACATCTATTTTATTGTTGTCTTCTGTTTTAATGGCGTCTAAATTGGGATAATCGAAGTGAAATGTGCCCACAATTAAAACTTTGGTTTTCTCTTTGGGGAAGAAAGAAGATGGCGTTTTACTATTGCTTTGTTGTGCAATCCCGATAACTAAGAATAAAATAAAGCCGAATAAGATTGATTTTTTCATTTTGATTTTTTTTGATTAATTAAACTTGATAAACACAAGACGGAAATCAAAGCAAAATGGTTGTATCAAAAAAACAGCCTATGAATTTTTTTTTTACTTTTTCCTTTCAATCACATAATTCACCATGAGTGAAAGTGCATCTCTGAATTCAGATTGCGGAAAGTTGGCGAGGATTTGCAAGGCTTCTTGTTGGAATTGCATCATTTTTTGTTCGGCATAGTGCAAGCCGTTTTTGTCTTTTACAAATTGGATGACTTCCTTAACGCGCTTTTTGTCTTTGTTGTGGTTTTTAATCGAATTGATGCACCAGCTTTTTTCTTTATCGGAACAATTATTTAAAGCATGAATCAACGGCAAAGTCATTTTTTGTTCTTTGATATCGATTCCGGTAGGTTTACCAATGGCGTCATCAGTATAATCAAATAAATCGTCTTTGATTTGGAAAGCCATTCCGATAAGCTCCCCGAATTTTCGCATGGCTTCTACCTGAACCTCATCTTCTGAGACAGATTTGGCGCCAAGCGCACAACATGACGCAATTAAAGTCGCAGTTTTTTTACGGATAATTTCATAGTAAACTTCTTCTACGATATCTAAGCGACGGGCTTTTTCTATTTGGAGTAATTCTCCTTCACTCATTTCACGAACAGCGACAGAAATAATTCTAAGCAAATCAAAATCGCCATGGTCTATAGAGAGCAATAATCCTTTTGACAATAAATAATCGCCAACCAAAACCGCAATTTTGTTTTTCCACAACGCATTGATGGAGAAAAATCCGCGGCGGCGATTGCTGTCATCTACCACGTCATCATGTACTAAAGTTGCCGTGTGAATTAATTCGATTACCGAAGCACCGCGATAAGTTCTTTCGTTGACTTCGCCTTTTTCAGAAAGCATTTTGGCCACCAAAAAAACAAACATTGGTCGCATTTGCTTTCCTTTTCGGTTGACAATATAATAAGTGATTCTGTTTAAAAGCGCCACTTTAGAAGTCATCGACTCGTAGAACTTTTTCTCGAAAAGTTCCATTTCCTCTTGAATAGGCTTTTTTATTTGCGAAGTAATATTCATTAAAATAACCACCGAGTTCCATCGGGCATTCAAAGATACGATAATGGAACCGTTTGAAAAAAATATTTACCTTTGATTAAACCTTTTATGTATATTACATTCAAACCTCGGAACCAAAAAATTAAAAGATATGAAAATTAAAAACCTCGTATTAGGAGTAACATTATCAATGTTCATCCTAAGTTGTAGTAAAGATGAGAGCAATAGCACATCAACTGAATTAAGCGATGCTAAAGTCAGTGCCAAAATTGACATGGCCACCGAAGATGTAGCCAAAATTGCCGAAGATCAATTTGCCCTTCAAGCCAATCCCGGCGCCGGAAAAAACAGCGATTTTCAAACACAAGCACTACCGCCTTGTGCTACCGTTGACATCCAATTAACCGCAACTACTTGGACCAGAACTGTAACTTTTGACAATTGTACGTTACCAAACGGAAATGTTATCGATGGAACTATCATCGTAAGCGGTAGTCTGAATTTTGATACACCATCCCATACCATTAGTTACAGTTTTGTTGATTTCCACCACAACGATATTTTAATTGAAGGCAACAGAACCATAGTGAGAAGTTTTCAAAGTACGGCAACTTTAGCCGCTGCTCATCCGGTAGCAAATATGTCTATTGATATGACCTTGACTTTCCCTAACGGAAATGTGTACCACAGAGAAGGAAACCGAGTAAGAGAAATGATTGAAGGATTTGACACTCCAATGGTTTGGGCTGATAATGTGTTCTCGATTTCCGGAAGTTGGACCACCACTTTTCCGGCAGGAACCAGAACTTCAACCATCACCACACCTTTAAGAGTGGAAGCCGATTGTCCGCACATTGTGAGTGGTGTTGTGACTACTGTTGGAACCAACAATACTGCGACTTTAGATTACGGAAATGGTGACTGTGACAACCAAGCCACTTTGACCATTAATGGTACAACAACCACCATTACCTTAGGAAATTAATTTTATTTGAACTTAGTTATAAAAAGAAGAAGCTCCCAAATTTGGGAGCTTTTTTTATGATTTATTGGCCAATTGACCACAGGCGGCATCAATATCTTTTCCGCGACTGCGACGCACTTTGGCCACAATATCATGGCGCTCCAAAGCTTTGATATAATTGTCAATGGCTTGGTCTGACGCTTGTTGAAATTCGCTGTCGTCTATAGGGTTGTATTCGATTAAATTGACTTTACACGGTACATATTTGCAGAATTTTACCAGCGCATCAATAGAGGCTTTGTCGTCGTTAATGCCTTTCCAAACTACATATTCGTAGGTAACTTTGCTTTTGGTTTTTTGGTACCAATACTGTAAGGCTTCTTTTAATTCGGGCAAAGGGAATTTTTTGGTGAAAGGCATAATGCGATTTCGGGTTTCTTCAATAGCCGAATGCAACGATACTGCTAATTTAAACTTAACCTCATCATCCGCCATTTTTTTAATCATTTTGGAAACGCCCGAAGTAGAAACTGTAATTCGTTTAGGCGACATGCCCATACCTTCTTCCGAAGTAATCATGCCAATGGCTTTCATTACGTTATTGTAATTCATCAAAGGTTCGCCCATACCCATAAAAACGATATTCGAAAGCGGACGATTGTAATACAAACGGCTTTCTCGGTCGATTGCTACCACTTGGTCGTAGATTTCTCCCGGTTCCAGATTTCGCATTCTTTTTAAACGTGCTGTGGCGCAAAAATTACAATCCAAACTACAACCTACTTGGCTCGAAACACAAGCAGTAGTTCTGGTTTCCGTGGGAATCAAAACACTTTCAACGATTAACCCGTCATGCAAACGCACAGCATTTTTTACCGTTCCGTCTTCGCTGCGTTGCATTTGGTCAACCTTAATATGGTTGATTACAAAGTTATTTTCGAGCATGGCGCGGGTTTCTTTTGACACGTTGGTCATATCTTCAAAACTGTGCGAAGCTTTGCTCCACAACCATTCATACACTTGATTGCCTCGAAAAGCTTTATCGCCATTGGCCACAAAAAAATCGCGCAATTGGGCTTTGGTTAAACTTCGGATGTCTTTTTTCTCGATTTCCATGCGGCAAAGTTAGTCATAAAGTTGACATACTAATTTTGGAATTTGTAATTTTGACTTTTTGAAACTTATCCTTATGCATTTCCTCTCCGACGAATTAGAAGATTATGTGGCCTTACATTCAGAAAACGAACCAGAATTATTGGCGCAACTCAACAAAGAAACCTATCAAAAAATTCTGCAACCACGAATGTTGAGCGGACATTTTCAGGGAAGAGTTTTGAGCATGTTGTCTAAAATTATCCATCCGATTCATGTGTTGGAAATTGGAACCTATACCGGTTATGCAACCTTATGTATGGCGGAAGGTTTGGCCGAAAACGGAACCATTGACACCATTGATGTGAATGAAGAATTGGTCGATTTTCAGCGAAAATATTTTGACCGAAGTACTTGGGGAAATCAAATCATACAACATTTGGGAAGTGCGATTGATATTATTCCGACTTTAGATAAAAAATACGATTTGGTTTTTATTGATGCCGATAAGGACAATTATATTAACTACTTCCATTTGGTATTGCCCATCATGAACAAAGGCGGTATTATCTTATCAGACAATGTATTATGGAGTGGCAAAGTTTTAGAAGAAGTTAAGCCCAATGATAAAACCACTAAACTCATTATGGCCTACAACGAATTATTAAAAAACGACGACAGAGTTGAAACAGTTTTGCTACCGATACGTGATGGTTTAACGGTTTCCCGCGTAAAGTAAAAGTTTGAAGTACAAATTACGAAGTACGAAGAATGTACTTTGTATATAATTTGTAACCTACAAATCCCGCAACAGCTCCGAAAGTATAACCGGTTAAAATATCTGTCGGAAAATGCAAGCCCAAATATATTCTGCTGTAAGCGAAAATAAGCGGGAATAAAAACAACAGATAAGCGTGCTTGTAGTATCGTTTTAAAATCATAAAGGTCAACACCGTACTAGCCATCGAATTGGTCGCATGCCCGGAGAAAAAACTAAACGAACTGCTGGTTTTTACCAATCGAAGCAAATGCTTAATCTCTAAATCGTTGCAAGGACGCAAGCGTTCAAAGCTGTATTTGAAAAGATTCACCGTTTGGTCGCAAATGAGAATCATTACGGCTATAAAAAGCACATAATAGCCGAAGTTTTTCCAGCCGATTTTCTTTTGCAACAAATAAAAAACGAATAAAAATATTGGTGCCCAATTGAGTTGTTTGGTGATAATTAACCATAACCAATCCCAGTGTTCAGAACCTAAACCGTTCAGAAAAACCAATAACTCTTTGTCGAGGTCAATTATTTTTTCAAGCATTTAGAATTGGCGTTTGATAGGTCCCGACATCGATTCTAAGTCTTCAGCAGCTTTGTTGATTTCGGGCAAAATGTTATCGGAAACATTGCTTTTTACTTTATCCACTTCGTCGGTAAAGGTTGAAGTCAATTCTTTTACTGAGCTGTTAATTTCCTGAACATCGGCACTTTTTTGAATCTCTGATTTGATGTCATTGGTGGCGTTTTTCAACTGCGCCATTATTTTACCGAGCGTACGGGCAATTTCGGGAATCTTATCTGAGCCGAAAAGCATTAACGCAATAAAAATGATAAAAATTAATTCGCCACCGCCTATTCCAAACATATACTGAATTGCTTAATTATGAAGTTGCAAAGTTACAAAGTTCTGCTAATCAAATTTTGATTTTTCAGCGGTTTTTGGCCAAGAATTATTTGAAGTGTCAATATCGGCTGTTTCCTCCTTGGGATCAACCACAATTTTGGTTACCACTTTTTTAGTAGCAAAAGTTCGATTGACTTCTTTGTCATTCATTCGCCATATCTGCGCCGGAAAATAATGATTCTCCGTAGTACCATCTTCAAAGGTAATTTCAACAATAATCGGCATCACCAATCCGCCCGGCTTATCAAATGTCACTTGGTAAAAATATTTTGGTTCGTTTAATTTGGCTTTTTCTTCAGCGCTGAAGTTTTTATTCACATATTCATCCAAGGCTTGAAAATCCTCAATTTTAAATGGCTTATTCAATTCCGGTTTGTATGAAGTACTGCCTTCCGCTATCATATAAACCATCGGACCGTTGCGAGAATCTCTGCGGCGTCTGGTTTTCATAAAGTCACTTACCTCTTTCGAAGCTTCATTGCTTACAAAATATTTTTTTACTTCTTTAATTCCGATATCATTGTAATCTGTGGTATAAAACCAGCCGCGCCAGAACCAATCTAAATCAACTGCCGAAGCATCTTCCATCGTTCTGAAAAAATCTTCCGGTGTCGGATGTTTAAACTTCCAACGATTAGCGTATGTTTTAAACGCGTAATCAAATAACTCATGACCCATAATGGTTTCTCGCAAAATGTTCAAGGCTGTGGCCGGCTTTCCGTAGGCATTGTTTCCAAATTGACGCAAACTTTCTGAATTGGTCATAATAGGCTCTAAACCGGTTTGGTCACCACTCATATATGGAATGATGTTTTTGGCCGGTCCGCGTCTAACCGGGAAATTAGGGTCGAATGTTTTTTCGGCTAAATATTCCATAAAGGAGTTCAAACCTTCATCCATCCAAGTCCATTGACGTTCATCAGAATTGACAATCATCGGAAAGAAATTGTGCCCTACTTCGTGACAAATTACACCTAACATACCGTATTTGGTTTGGTCAGGATACCTTCCCGATTCATCCGGACGCCCAAAGTTCCAGCAAATCATAGGATATTCCATTCCTTGGTCACGAGCATTTATTGAAACGGCTTTCGGATACGGATAATCAAAAGTGTAATTGGAATAGCTTTTTAAGGTATGGGCTACCATTCGGGTTGAATACTCTTCCCAAAGCGGATTACCTTCTTTAGGATACAAAGAAATCGCCATCGAAGTGGTACTTCCGGTTTTAACCGCCATGGCATCATAAATAAACTTTCTGGAAGTGGAAATTCCGAAATCGCGCACGTTTTCGGCTTTGAATTTCCAGGTTTTTTTCTTGTCTGAAAATCCTTTTTCTGCTGCTTCGGCTTC
>NZ_CAMLRU010000046.1 GCF_946482535.1 uncultured Flavobacterium sp. | reverse complement strand
TTCCGCATCGCTTGGTGTTGGCGGCGCAGAGCGTTTTGCTGGTTTGTTGAGCCTGTTGTTACAGGAGTTGGGTTATGAAGTGCACCATCTGATTATTTTAGATATTGTAGATTTTGAGTACCAAGGTAAGTTGGTCAATTTAGGTCAATTGTTTGCCAAAGAAAAAGGCATTTTCAGAGCGGTAAAAAAAGGAAAATACATCGCGCAATATTTGGAACAAAACAACATTGAAATCATTATCGATAATCGCTCAAGGCCGATGTTACTGCGAGAGATTTTTACACTATGGATTTATGGGAAGCGCCAAACCTATTTTATGATTCACAGCGCCCATTTAGAAATGTACTTGCCAAAGTCGAAATTTTGGGCCGATTATTTATACCAAAAAGCCACCAAACTGATTTGCGTTTCCAAAGGCATAGAACAACTGATTCAGGAAAAATACCATTTTAAAAATACCCAAACGATTTACAATCCGGTGCTGGCAGTCGAATCGATTTTGGAAAAGCCAAAAGATTTACCCGAAAAATATTTGTTGTTTTTTGGGCGATTGGAAGAGCGAATTAAGAATTTCACTTTACTTCTGAAAGCATTTTCTCTTTCGGAGATTCACAAAAACGGAGTGAAACTTTTGATTGTAGGCGATGGTGCCGACAAAGATTTTATTTCGGATAAAATCAATACACTTAAGTTGAACGACAGTGTGGAACTTATACCATTTCAAATAGACATTAGACCATTCATTCAACATGCACATTGTACCATTTTAACCAGCTACTTCGAAGGTTTTCCTATGAGTATAGTCGAATCTTTAGCGTTGGGAACACCGGTGATTTCGGTAGATTGCGCAACAGGACCAAGTGAAATCATTCAAAATAATTTTAACGGATTGTTGGTCGAAAATCACAATGAAAAAGCTTTGGCGGAAGCAATAAAAAAACTATTTGAGGACGATAATTTGTACCAAAACTGTAAAAATAATGCACAAAAAAGCATAGAACATTTATCTTTGACTAACATTGCCCAACAATGGCAAAAATTATTGGAACAAAAATGACCAAGATAACCAACTGCCAAATTCTGAATATACCCAAAATCCACGACACGCGCGGTAACCTTTCGGTGATTGAAGGCAACGTGATTCCGTTTGCCATGAAACGTGTTTATTATTTGTATGATGTGCCGAGTGGTGCGGAACGCGGTGGGCATTCTCACAAAGAACAGCAAGAGTTTTTAGTGGCTTTGAGCGGTAGTTTTGATGTGGTTTTAAGCGATGGGCAAGACAAAAAAACGGTTACCTTGAACAAACCTAATGAAGGATTGTTAATTCCGAACGGCATTTGGCGTGAATTGGAGAATTTTTCTTCGGGTTCGGTGTGTTTGGTTATTGCATCGGATGTTTTTGAAGAAGCAGATTACATTCGCGATTACAAAGATTTTTTGTTATCTAAAAATTGATTTTCCCCAACCCATTTGGGCTAAAAAGTTTTTAAAGTCCACCAATAATTTCAAAACGACACCGGGTAATTGCAACAGAATTACTTTTTTCCAGCCCAGAGTATCTAAATTAATTTGCTTGTAAATCGATTTGGCGGTCTTAAAATCCCCATTCAGTTTGCATTTGATTACGGCCGAATATCGGTTTAAATCCAAATACTGCTTTAGCTTTGGATTTCTTTTTTCTTCGGAAGCGTATTTTTCAAAAGTGTAAGGTTCGAAAAAGTAGGTCAAGTTCCGAGAAGCACTTTTGGGGTCATAAACATACCGCGCTAAAATTTGCCCAATAAAAACTATCGGAAACTGCAAGCCGATTCGAATCCACAACTCGGTATCTTCTCCTTTTTTTATGTTGGTATCAAAATCTCCGACGGCTTCAAAAACACTTTTGTGAATGGCCACTGAAGATGTCCACAACACACATTCTTTCTGACTGGCTTCAAAAAAATCGACAATCTCAAAATCGGACTTTTTGGGGATAGAGTAGTGTGCTGGAAAAGTTTTGTTTTGGGTCTCAATTTCAATAGCGCCGGCAAAAACTTGCTGTTCGGGAAACCTTTGACTGTAAGCATACATGGTTTCCAAAAAATCGGGATACCAAAAATCATCGGCGTCTAAAAAGCAAATAAAATCGCCTTTGGCTTTGTTCAGTCCATAGTTTCGGGCTTTGGCCACGCCTTCATTTTCTTTTAAAAAGTATTGGATTCTTTGGTCTGAAAAAGCAGTGATGATGACCTCGCTTTGGTCTGTTGAACCGTCATTGATCACGATGATTTCATAGTCGGAAAACGTTTGGCTGAGCACACTTTTCAGCGTGTTGCCTATAAAGTTTTCTTTATTAAAAACCGGTATGACTATTGAAAAATAGGGCATCAGCGTGTGTTTAATTGACAAAAATAACCCAAGCGATAAAGGTCAAATAAGAATATTGACGGGTTTTTGGAAAGCAAATTTTTAGTCAGGAATTTTTTGAATATTTTAAAGAAGAAAGCCGCTAACTTAATCAAATTTAACCGCTCTAATTTGACATAAGTTTTGGTCAAGGCCGTCTCTTCAGGTGCTATGATTTTTTGGTCGATGATGAATTTTAAATTTTGAAGCGAATAATGGAATTTTTCCAAAAAAACGGAAGATTTCTCTAAGTTCAAATGGAAGGCGGGATTTTCTATATGTGCTATCGGAATATTGTTGCTTTTTAAGCCCAAAATAAAAACAATATCTTCATAACCATAATGCAGTATTTTGTTGTCAAAAGGATACTTTGTAAGCACTTCCTTTTTTAGCAAAATATTCGAGATTAGCGTGTAATGGTAGGGATTTGACAACCTTTTTTTCAAAGGAATTTCTTCTCTGTTTTTGCCGAAAATCCAGCGCAAAACTTCATCGTCTTTGGGTTTCTCATCAAAGTAAATCAAACCGCCGAAAAAGGCTTGGCTATTGTTTTTTTTCAGATTTTTCAAATAAATCTTAAGGAAGTTTTTACTCTTAGGATACATATCGCAATCCATTAATAAAACCCATTCATATTGTGCTTTGCTAACTAACAAATTGCGATTTTGACTTCTGCCCAAATTATTTTCATTGCGCTCAAAACGGCAATGTTGAAGTTCATTGATTTTGGCATTAGCTGTTGTAATGTCGTTAATAGGCGAAGCATCATCACAAACAATGATTTCAAAGTCAATATTTTCCGCTACCGCTTGGTTGTATAATTCTTGAACCAATGGAAAGGTGTTGAAATTGTATGTTGGAATAAGGATTGAAATCATTTAGAAAAACAGAATTAAATAATACCTTTACAAAGAAATATATTTTTTGGCAATATTATCATTATGAACCGAATTGATTTAGCAAATCTTATTTTTGAGAAACTCAGCCTTGAAAAGGAACAACTGAAAATTCAATTTAAACATTCCGATTCCAATATCGGTCATTGGTACCTAGACGATTTGTTGCCCGAATCGATTGCTCTGAAAATCGCCGAAGTTTTTCCGCACCCTGATCAAATGGTTTTGAAGAAAAGTTTGCGAGAGAACAAATATGTTGCCGCTCAAATGAATTTATACCATCCTTTGCTGGAAGAGGTTATTTTTGCTTTTCAAGATGAAAGAGTTGTGAATATTATTGGGGAAATCTGTGAGATTAAAAATCCGATTCCCGATGACCATCTTTATGCCGGCGGGATTTCTATGATGGGGAAGAAACAATTTCTCAATCCGCACCTCGACAATTCCCACGACAAAGACCGCAATTTGTGGCGAGTGCTGAACTTACTTTACTATGTCACTCCGGATTGGCGTGAAGAATATGGCGGAAATCTGGAGCTTTGGCCCAATGGTTTATCGCAAAAACAAATTACCATTCACAGTAAATTCAACCGTTTGGCGGTTATGGAAACCCACAACAGTTCTTTGCATTCGGTTTCTCCGATTGTATTTGACGGGTATCGTCGTTGTGTCTCTAATTATTATTTTGCCGATTCGCCTTTGTTGGATTCCGATAGGTTTCATGTCACTTCATTCAGAGGAAGACCCGAAAACAAGCTCTCGGATATTATTCTGAGAACCGATACCTTTTTGCGCATGTGTCTTCGAAAAGTATTTAAAAAAGGCCTCAAGGAAAACCCACACGTTTATAAGAAAGACCATTGATTTGAAGGCTTTGCTGATGAAATACCGTTATCATGTGCTACTCCTTTTGACAGGATTGCTATGGCTTTTTCTTTTTGATGTTCTGGTGCAAATGAGTCTTCAAGGCGTAATGCACTCAGATTCTTATAACTATCAGGAAGCGGCAAAGAATTTGTATGTTTTCCATACCGGTCATATTTATCGTCCTATTTTAATGTCCATAATCAATGGCTTTCCTTATCTTTTCGGTAGTTCTGATGCGTTCATTTTTACTTTTGGGTTCTATATCAATATATTTTGTTGGTTGGCTACAGCTTTACTGTTGTTTGAAATTTTAAAAGATTTTCTTAGTCCTAGAGTGGCTTTTTGTTTTGCTGTATGCTCATTCTTTATAGTGGGCAATACCGCACATGTGTTTCATTTGCTTACCGAAACGATTTACACATTCATGATAATGCTGGCTTTTTATTTTTTGCTTCAGTATTACAAGAAGCAAGAGTTTTTGTGGCTTTCCTTGTCGGTGAGTGTCTTGCTTTTGACTATGTTGATCAAGCCGGGTTCTAAGTTTTTAGCCATTGGATTCCTGATTTATTATATCTATATCATTTTTAAAAATTACAAATCCAAAGCCATCCGATTTCTATATGCCGGTTTGTTGCTGATTTTAGTGCAATGTGGCGGGATGAAATACCAGTTTGGAGATTTTACCATCAGTTATATTGACGCGCCGACTTATTATGGTTACCTCGGTAGCAAGGCCAAGTGTATCGAACAAGGAAAAGAGTACAAACAGTTAAACAATCCGAGGGCTGATTACATTTTTAGCAATGAGGCTCATCGCCAAAAAGAAATCGCTTCGGAAGATTTTAAAAACCAATTGCAATTCAATACCGTCAATTTAATAAAGGCTTATGTTTCGGACGTTATCGAGAATACTGTTAGCGGCAACAGTTGTATTGAGGAATGTAAAAACGTAAAAAAGGTCAATCAGGATTTCTTCGACTTTTCAAAGCATTTATTGTTTGACATCACCAAATGGCAAAATCGCTTACTGACTTTATTGGCGATTTTACTTTCTGCTTTTTTTCTGTTCCGATATTATCGCCGAGAAAGAGTGTATTTTTTTATCGCTGTTTTTATCAGTTACATCATTGTGCTATCGGGAATATCTTGTGGTCAAGGAGATAGATTTCACCTGGTGACTTTTCCTTTTGTGATTTTACTTTTAGCTAAGTTTTTAAGCGATAACAATTGGCTTAAACCGTTTTCTGCACCACTTCAAAAATAGTGTTGTCTTCACACTTCAGGGTTTTCGAAGGGAATTTCATCAACAAGGCATAGTCATGAGTAGCCATGATTACCGTTTTACCGTTTTCATTGATTTTTTTCAATACACTCAAAACTTCCGCACTGGTTTGCGGATCTAAGTTTCCGGTAGGTTCATCGGCCAAAATTAATTCAGGGTCATTCAGTAGCGCTCTCGCTATAGCCACTCTTTGTTGCTCTCCGCCCGAAAGTTGGTGCGGCATTTTGTTCGCAATTCCTTTTAAACCCACTCTTTCCAAAACATCGTCAATCTTGTCTTGCATCGCTTTTTGATCGGTCCATCCTGTAGCTTTTAGAACAAACAACATGTTTTCATTAACGGATCGGTCCAACAACAATTGAAAATCCTGAAAAACAATCCCAATTTTTCTTCTCAGAAACGGAATGTCGTTTTCTTTCAAATTCACCAAATCATACCCTACGATATTCCCGGTTCCTTCGGTTAGCGGCAAATCACCATACAGAGTTTTCATAAAACTACTCTTTCCTGTTCCGGTTTTACCAATGATATAAAGGAATTCCCCTTTTTTAACTTCAAGGTTGATTTGTGATAAAATCACTTTTTTTTCCTGATAAATCGTAACGTTATGTAATGATAGAACTGTATCTGACATGAGTAATTGGGTTTATTGGGTAAAAGTAATAAATATAAATTCCAATTTCCAAATTCCAATTTCCATTTCCCAACAAATTATCGATTCAATTCTTTTTTTGATTTTAAAATCCTAATTTTCAATACCTAATTCACAAATCTAAATTGTTTAAAACAATGTTTATAATAAATGGTGTGGTTTTCACGTTATAGAGTATAGTGTAATATTTTTGGAATTATAAAAATAAGAACCATGCGAAGCGTTTTAATGTTATGTATTCTACTGACGGTTGGAGGATTTTCAACGGTTTCAGCCCAACAATCTGCTATTTATACCCATCAATTATCCGATTTTGACAAAGCGATTGCCTTGTATAAAGACAAGCAGTACCAATCGGCTCAAATTCTTTTCGAAAGAGTTAAACAAGACAGTAATGCTGATGACGTTCAAGCAGATTGCGCTTACTACATCGCCAATTGCGCGATTCATTTGAACCAAAACAACGCCGACGAATTAATGGAAAAGTTCGTAGCCGATTATCCGACGAGTTCTAAAACCAACCAAGCCTACATTGAAGTAGCCCAATATTATTTTGAACAAGGGAAGTTTCCGCAAGCTTTGCAATATTTTGACAAAGTCGATGAAAGTGCGCTGACTTATGAGCAAACCGAAAAATTCACCTTCCAAAAAGGCTATGCTTATTTTACGGCTGGCAATAAAAAAGAAGCCACAGCTTATTTTAACAAAGTGGTTAATTCTAAAGAATATGGTTCGCAAGCCAAGTATTATCTTGGTTTTATGGCTTATGAAGGCGATAATTACCAGGAAGCCAATAAATACTTCGAACAGGTTTCCGACGAAGAAAAATACAAAGAGAAAGTGTCTTATTTCAAAGCCGATATGCACTTCAAGTCGGGTGAATTCCAAAAAGCCATTGAAGCCGGTTTAATCGCCATGCCGAATTCCAATGCCGCGGAAAAATCCGAATTGAATAAAATCATCGGCGAAAGTTATTTCAATTTGAAACAATACGACAAAGCCTTGCCTTACTTAAAAGAATACCGAGGCAAAAAAGGCAAATGGAACAACACCGATTTTTACCAATTGGGTTATACGTATTACATGCAAAAAGACTATGAAAATGCGATTTTGCAATTCAATAAAATCATTGACGGAAAAGACTTTGTGGCCCAAAACGGTTACTATCATTTAGGGGAATGTTATTTCAAAACCGATAAAAAACAACAAGCCTTAAACGCTTTCAAAAGTGCTTCTGAAATGGATTTTGACAAAGGCATTCAGGAAGATGCCAATCTTAATTACGCTAAGTTGAGTTATGAAATCGGGAATTCTTACCAATCAGTTCCTGATGTTTTGTCTTCGTTTTTAGTCAAGTATCCGAATTCGCCGAGCAAAACAGAAATTGAAACCTTGCTGATTAATTCTTATATCACGTCCAAAAATTACAAAGATGCCCTGACGCTGTTGGAGAAAAACAATACAGAAGCTAACAAACCGGCGTTCCAAAAAGTAACTTTTTACCGTGGTATCGAATTGTACACCGACGGCAATTACAAAGAAGCTTTGGCGATGTTTAAAAAGTCGATTGCTACGCCAAGAAACGAAAAATTCACGGCCAGAGCAACTTTCTGGAAAGGAGAAACCGAATATGTTTTGGATAATTTCAACGAAGCTTTATTGAGTTTCAAACAGTTTGTAGGTTACGCTGAAGCGAAAAATACGCCCGAAAACAAAAACATCAACTACAACATTGCTTACGCTTATTTCAAGCAAAAAGAATACGCCCAAGCCGGAGATTATTTCCAAAGTTTTATCGATGCCAATAAAGACGACAGATTGCGTTTGAATGACGCTTACCTGCGTTTGGGCGATTCGCGTTTCGTAACGTCTAAATATTGGCCGGCCATGGATGCCTACAACAAAGCCATCGAAATGAAAGGGATTGATGCGGATTACGCCGCGTTCCAAAAAGCGTTGAGTTATGGTTTTGTAGGACGCAATGATAGTAAAATTACCGACTTCAATAAGTTTTTGCAAAATTTCAAATCGTCTCAATACCGTGATGATGCTTTATTCGAATTGGGCAACACTTATGTAGCGGAAAACAAAACCGATTTGGCCGTAAGAACTTATGACCAATTGTTGAGCGAATTCAAAAACGGTTCGTTTGCTTCCAAAGCGGTATTGCGTCAAGGATTGGTGTATTACAATGCGCAAAAAGACGAACAAGCCATAGCCAAATTCAAAAAAGTGGCCGCTGATTATCCCAGAACTCCCGAAGCTTTAGAAGCCGTTTCTACAGCACGATTGATTTATATGGATAACGGAAAAGTGGACGAATATGCCTCTTGGGTAAGAACTTTAGATTTCGTGGAAGTTTCGGATGCCGAATTGGACAACGATACTTACGAAGCGGCCGAAAAACAATATTTGCAAAACAATACCAAACAAGCGATATCAAGTTTGAGCGGTTATGTGTCTAAATTTCCGAACGGCATTCACGCCTTGAAAGCCAATTTCTATTTGGCCCAATCTTATTACGCCGATGGTTTAGAAAGTAGTTCGGTTGCGGGTTATGAGTATGTAATCGGCAGAAGTCGAAATGAATTTACCGAGCAATCTTTAGCGCGTTTGGCCGAAATTCATTTGAAGAAAAATGATTATACGAAAGCGGCACCTATTTTGAAGCGTTTAGAAACCGAAGCCGATTTTCCGCAAAACGTGACTTTCGCACAAGCCAATTTGATGCGTACCTATTACGACCAAAAGGATTATGCGAATGCGGTGGTTTACGCCGATAAAGTTTTGGCTAATCCTAAAACGGACAATAAAGTAAAAAGTGATGCGCAAATTATCGTAGCGCGTTCGGCTATTCAGGTAAATGATGAAGTTAAGGCTCGTGCGGCTTATGCCAAATTGTTGACCATCGCCAAAGGGGAATTAGCGGCCGAAGCTTTGTATTATGATGCCTATTTTAAAAACAAAGACGGCAAATATGAAGAGTCAAACAAAACGGTTCAAAAGCTGGCCAAAGATTACTCGGGTTATAAATATTTTGGAGCCAAAGGTTTGATAGTTATGGCGAAAAATTATTATCAATTGAAAGATAATTTCAGTGCGACTTCTATCTTAGACAGTGTGATTAAAAACTTTGCTTCTTTTGAAGATGTAGTAGCCGAAGCCCAAACCGAATTGGACATGATTAAAGGCGAAGCTGCCAAAACAAATTCCTCAATAACCGAATAATTTTTCGCGAAATTTTTAATAGATATGAAACCAGTAAAATATATAGCAGCCGTTCTTTTTGTAACCCAAATCTCTTTGGGCCAAAAGAAAGATGACAATATCGGAACCGAAGTGGTAAACGTGGTGAAGCCATATACGCCAACCATTTCCGATGCATTTAAAGTAAAAGAAACGCCAACCTTAGACGATGAAGAAACCCAGAAAAAAGAAAATATCAAGTACAATATTTTTTCTTTTCCGGTAGCGTCGACTTTTGCTCCTTCTAAAGGAAAAGCCGCCAATGTAGACAAATCGCCTGAAGAAAAAATCTACAGCAATTATTTGACTTTAGCCGCCGGGAATTACGGCACAGCCAATGTTGAATTATTTGTAACCGAAAACATAAGCAATACCGATTATTTCGGCGGAATGTTGCGCCACAGTTCGTCTCAAGGCGGCATCAAAGATGTGGTTTTGGATGATAAATTCATGAATACAGCTTTAGATTTAACTTACGGAAGCCGAACCAAAACGATGAATTGGAACGCCGATTTAGGCTATAAAAATCAAATTTACAATTGGTACGGCTTTTATCCGGGAACTTTAACCGAAGCTACCATTGAAACCATTGACGAGCAACAAACTTACCACACGTTATATGTAGGCGGAAGATTGGGCTTGAATAGTGTTTTAAAAGAAAGTTCGGTGAAATTCAGTCGCTTTTGGGATGCGTTCGGTTCGGCCGAAAATCGTTTTGTAGCCAAACCATCTTTAGAATTTGACATCATAGAGCAAAAAATCAAAGCCGATTTTGTGTTGGATTACATCAGCGGTTCCTTTGAAAATGACATCAACGGAAACGCCGGTTATAAATATGGTTTCACCAATGTGGGTTTCCAGCCTAGTGTTAAAATCCAAAAAGATGATTTAACGGTGAACGCCGGTGTAGGTTTCTTTTACAGTGCGGCACAAGAAGCAGGCGAGAGCAAGTTCTTTATTTATCCGCAAATTACCGGTTCGTATAAAGTCGTGGGTGATTTGATGATTTTTTATGCGGGTGTAGAAGGCGGTTTAAAACAAAACTCTTACCATGATTTTGTACAGGAGAATTTTTTCGTGTCACCAACTTTAGGAGTAGCGCCAACCGATCAAAAGTACGATGTTTACGCCGGATTAAAAGGTAAACTGGCCAATAGTGTAAGTTACAACATTCGCGGTTCTTATCTAAATGAAGACAATAGAGCCTTATTCAAAAGCAATGGTTATGAAGAACTAATTGGCACCGAAGGCTATCAATACGGTAACTCCTTTAAGGTGGTTTATGATGAATTAAAAACCATAAGTTTCTTTGGGGAATTGAAGGCCGATTTTACTAAAAATATGACTTTCGGTATCAACGGAACTTTCAGCAGTTACACTACTGATATCGAAAGCGAAGCTTGGAATTTACCCAGTTTAAAAGTGAGCACCAGTTTAGATGTGAATATTACTCCAAAATGGTTTGCTGGAGCAAGTCTGTTCTTTGTAGGAGAAAGAAAAGATTTTGCTCATTTTGCTTCATTATCTAATCCTACTTTAGTTGATAAAACGGTGACCTTAGACAGCTATTTCGATTTGAATGCGCATGTGGGTTACAAACATTCAGAGCGCTTGACTTTTTTCTTAAAAGGCAACAACTTGGCCAACCAAGATTACCAACGTTGGCTAAACTATCCGGTACAAGGATTACAAGTTTTGGGCGGCGCGAGTTATAAATTTGATTTCTAAAGAAGTGCCTAAGTTGCTGAGTTTCTGAGAAAGTAAACTTAGCCACTCAGCTGCTAAGTCACTCAGCCACTTTGCGATGAAGCAACAAGTTCTTCAATACTACAAACAATTAGTTCAAGACCGAATCGATGTTTTTCAAGACATGATTTCGGGTTTGACTGTTGATGCACAAAATGATGCTAAAGGTTCGGCCGGTGATAAGCACGAAACAGCGCTTTCAATGATGCATTTGGAACAGGAAAAACTCAATCACAAACTCAAAGAAATTCTCGAACAAAAAGCCATATTGGATAAAATTGACGCTAGCTTATCCACTCAAAAAGTGGCCTTGGGCAGTTTGGTTAAATCCAATGGAATGTGGCTTTTTATCAGCGCGGCTTTGCCCAAAATTACTATAAACGACCAAACTATTTTTGCGCTTTCGCCACAATCTCCGCTAGGTAGCCAGTTGATGGGAAATCAAGTTGGTGATTCGGTTTCAGTTAACGGAAAAAACTATACTATTGAATCCATTAGCTGATAATTTCTAACTGAATTTCGCGTTTTTCTTAGTTGATAGTTTCATGATTGTAGTTATTTGTGATTTTTAGTTTTATTTTTAAACTAATAACATCCTTTTTATTTTTATTTTGATATTAAAAAATCATTTTTGCTTCATCAAATAAACAAGTAAGAATTAAAAGAAAAGAGTATGTGCGGAATTGTGTGCGCCTTTGAATTAAAGCAAAAAGCAGAAGTTTTGCGTCCAAAAGTGTTGGAAATGTCCAAAATCATCCGCCATCGCGGACCGGATTGGAGTGGGGTTTTCAGCAACGATAAAGCTATCATGGCACACGAAAGATTAGCAATTGTTGATCCGGCTTCCGGAAAACAACCTTTGTTTAGTAAAGACCGACAATTGGTTCTGGCCGCTAACGGGGAAATTTACAACCACAGAGATTTACGCAAACAATTTCAGGGCAAATATGAATTCCAAACCGAAAGTGATTGTGAAGTAATATTGGCTTTATACAAAGAAAAAGGAGTTGGTTTTATTGATGAAATGAACGGTATTTTCGGATTTGCCGTTTATGATGTAGAAAAAGATGAATATTTCATCGCTCGTGACCATATGGGCATCATACCATTATATATAGGTTGGGACGAAAACGGAACATTTTATGTGGCTTCTGAATTAAAAGCTTTGGAAGGCTACTGCAGTAAAATTGAGTTGTTTCCGCCCGGACATTATATGTCAAGTAAAGATGGCGAATTTGTACAATGGTACAAAAGAGAATGGACCGAATATGATGCTGTAAAAGACAATGAAACCAATATAGCCGCAATCAAAAAAGCATTGGAAGCCGCGGTTCACCGCCAATTGATGAGTGATGTGCCTTACGGTGTTTTGCTTTCCGGAGGTTTAGATTCTTCTATAACTTCGGCTATCGCCAAAAAATATGCTCAAAAGCGCATCGAGTCAGGAGATACGGTTGATGCTTGGTATCCGCAATTGCACTCATTTGCAGTGGGCTTAGAAGGTTCACCCGATTTGGCAGCAGCGCGTAAAGTTGCCGATCATTTAGGAACCATTCACCACGAAATTAAATTTACCATACAAGAAGGTTTAGATGCTGTTCGGGATGTAATTTATAATATCGAAACTTATGACGTTACCACCATTCGCGCTTCGACTCCCATGTATTTGATGGCCAGAGTGATTAAATCGATGGGGATTAAGATGGTGCTTTCCGGTGAAGGTTCGGATGAATTGTTTGGCGGTTATTTGTATTTTCACAAAGCGCCCAATGCCAAAGAGTTTCATGAAGAAACGGTTCGCAAGTTAAGCAAACTTCACATGTACGATTGTTTGCGCGCTAACAAAAGTTTGGCGGCTTGGGGTATCGAAGGACGCGTACCGTTTTTAGACAAAGAGTTTATGGATGTTGCCATGCGCATCAATCCTCAAGATAAGATGATTAACGGAGAAAGAATGGAAAAATGGGTGTTGCGCAAAGCTTTCGAAGACATGTTGCCCGAAAGTGTGGCTTGGAGACAAAAAGAACAGTTTAGCGATGGAGTAGGTTACAGTTGGATTGATACTTTGAAGGCTATGGTGGCTCAGGAAATCACCGACGAACAATTGGCCAATGCCAAGTATAAATTTCCGATACAAACCCCAACTTCCAAAGAAGAATATTATTATCGTTCCGTTTTTCACGAACATTTTCCGAGTGATACAGCGGCTTTAAGTGTGCCGCAAGAAGCCAGTGTGGCTTGTAGTACAAAAATCGCTTTAGAGTGGGATGAGGCCTTCAAAAATTTGAATGATCCTTCCGGAAGAGCCGTGGCCAATGTGCACGATGATGCTTACGTAAAAGATAAAATAACAGTTTAAAAAGTAAAGGTTCGCCTTAAAAATTAAACCTAGGGGTAGTTACCTGGGTTTAGATTGAAGTTTAGTTTGTTTGTTAAAGAACGTCCGTCATTTTTGACGGGCGTTTTTTTGTTGAAATCCTGTTAAAAATGTTAATAACTTAAGGGTTTTAGCCCCTTTTTTCAATAGGAAATCCTATGCGTTTTTATATATTTGCGTGTTAGACAAAAAATACATTTTTTACGATAAATTTATATGAGCGACGAGATTAAAAAGAACAATTATTCAGCCGATAGTATTCAGGCCTTAGAAGGAATGGAGCACGTAAGAATGCGTCCTTCCATGTACATTGGAGATACCGGAGTAAGAGGTTTGCATCACTTGGTTTACGAAGTAGTAGACAACTCGATTGATGAGGCTTTAGCTGGACATTGTGATACTATCAGTGTAATAATTAATGAAGACAATTCGATTACCGTAGAAGATAACGGTCGTGGGATTCCGGTAGATTTGCACAAAAAAGAAGGTGTTTCGGCGTTAGAGGTTGTAATGACCAAAATCGGAGCCGGAGGTAAATTCGATAAAGACTCCTATAAAGTTTCCGGAGGTTTACACGGAGTTGGAGTTTCTTGTGTGAATGCCCTTTCCGATCATTTGCGTGCTACCGTTTTTCGTGATGGCAAAATATACGAACAAGAATACGAAAGAGGGAAATCATTATATCCTGTTAAGCAAATAGGGGAAACCGGAAAAAGAGGTACAACCGTTACCTTCAAACCCGATGCTACCATTTTTACCCAAACTTTAGAGTATTCTTATGATACTTTGGCGGCTCGTATGCGCGAGTTGTCTTTCTTGAATAAAGGAATTACCATTACCCTAACAGACAGAAGACACACTAAAGACAACGGGGAATTCGAAGGCGAAGTTTTCCATTCGAAAGAAGGATTGAAAGAGTTCGTTAAATTCTTGGACGGCAATCGTGTGCCAATTATTGGTCATGTGATTTCAATGGAGAATGAAAAAGGCGAAATTCCGGTAGAAGTGGCTTTGATTTACAACGAAAGTTACTCCGAAAATATTTTCTCTTACGTGAATAATATCAATACGCACGAAGGAGGAACGCATTTGCAAGGTTTCCGTATGGGATTGACCCGTACGTTGAAAAAATACGCCGATGCTTCCGGCTTGTTGGAAAAATTAAAATTCGAAATTTCGGGAGACGATTTCCGCGAAGGATTGACGGCGATTATTTCGGTAAAAGTTGCCGAGCCACAATTTGAAGGACAAACCAAAACCAAACTAGGCAACCGTGAAGTTGTTTCACCGGTGTCGCAAGCGGTAGCGGAAATGTTAGAGAATTATTTGGAAGAAAATCCAAGCGATGCTAAGATTATCGTGCAAAAAGTAATTTTGGCAGCCCAAGCCCGTCATGCGGCTAAGAAAGCGCGTGAAATGGTACAACGCAAAACCGTTTTAGGCGGTGGTGGTTTACCGGGTAAATTATCCGATTGTTCAGAGCAAGATCCGGCAAGATGTGAAATTTTCTTCGTTGAGGGAGATTCCGCAGGCGGAACGGCTAAGCAAGGTCGTGATCGTAATTTCCAGGCGATTATGCCATTGCGTGGTAAGATTTTGAATGTGGAAAAAGCCATGCACCACAAAGTGTTTGAAAACGAAGAGATTCGCAATATTTTCACGGCTTTAGGTGTTACTATCGGAACCGAAGAAGACAGCAAAGCCTTGAATATCGAAAAGTTAAGATACCACAAAGTTGTGATTATGTGTGATGCCGACGTTGACGGTAGCCATATTGCGACTTTGATTTTGACATTCTTCTTCCGCTTTATGAAAGAGCTGATTGAGAACGGTCACGTTTACATTGCCACGCCACCACTGTATTTGGTGAAAAAAGGAAACAAAAAAGAGTACGCTTGGAATGATGACCAACGCGACTTGGCCAACGAAAAAATGGGCGGAAGTGCCACCATCCAGCGTTATAAAGGTTTGGGTGAAATGAACGCCGAGCAGTTATGGGAAACCACGATGAATCCGGAGTTTAGAACCTTGCGTCAGGTTACGATTGACAGTTTGGCCGAAGCCGACAGAATCTTCTCGATGCTGATGGGTGACGAAGTACCGCCACGCAGAGAGTTTATTGAGAAAAATGCGGTTTATGCTAAAATCGACGCGTAACTAGCCCCGATAGGAGCAAGCTACCGTGTAGCGCGGATAGCGGGAAACAGCTTCAAAAAAAAAGAAACAAACAACAAATTAATATAACATGAAAGTTACTGTAGTAGGAGCCGGAAACGTGGGTGCAACTTGCGCTGATGTGATGGCTTACAGAGGAATTGCGAGCGAAATTGTTCTTTTGGACATCAGAGAAGGTTTTGCAGAAGGAAAAGCATTAGATATTACACAATGTGCAACGAACACAGGTTTTAATACGAAAGTATCCGGTGTTACTAATG
>NZ_CAMLRU010000045.1 GCF_946482535.1 uncultured Flavobacterium sp. | reverse complement strand
CAGACCCCGACGCCCGCCCCCGCCCCCGCACCACCCCGCCCCGCACCTTCACTCCCCACCCGTGTTCTACGTTTTCGTCATAAATAAACTCACGGTACACTTCATCAGCGATTAAGAACAAATCGTGTTTTTTTACGATTTCGGCCAATTGCATGATTTCTTCTTTGGAATACAAATAGCCGGTTGGATTTCCGGGATTGCAAATTAGAATGGCTTTGGTTCTTGGTGTGATTAATTTTTCAAAAGCGGCGATAGGCGGCAAAGCAAATCCTTCATCAATGGTAGAGATTACCGGAACAACTTTTACCCCTGAGGCTGTTGAAAATCCGTTATAGTTGGCATAAAAAGGCTCAGGAATAATGATTTCATCACCGGAATCCATAGTACTACCCATCGCAAAAAGTAGGGCTTCTGAGCCTCCGGTTGTGATGATGATATCGGCTACTTCAATAGGCAATCCGTGTGCTTTATAATAGGCGGATAATTTGGTTCTGTAACTTTCAAATCCGGCAGAATGACTGTATTCCAATACGCTGATATCGGCATTTTTTACAGCGTTCAGCGCTACATCCGGAGTTTTGATATCGGGTTGACCGATGTTTAAATGGTAAACTTTGTGACCTTTCTTTTTAGCAATTTCAGAATACGGAACCAACTTACGGATGGGCGATTCAGGCATTTGCTGACCTTTCAAAGATATCTTAGGCATGTTGTTGAATTTAGTGCTGCAAATTTGCGATTTTTTTAGCTTGAAACCAATTCCTTTTTTGCATTAAAAATTGTTAAAAATATTTTTTGACGGTCGAATTTTATTAAATTTAACAAAAATCAAGGCTAATGAGATTCGTTTTTACGTTTTGTATAGTATTACTAACTTCTGTATTTAGTTTTAGTCAAACCGGTTTTCATTTTAAAAAGGATAAGAGTAAAGTTTCAATTCCTTTTCAGCTTATTAATAATTTGATTTTTATTCCCATCAAAGTTAATGGTGAAGAACTCACTTTTCTGTTGGATACCGGAGTGGAAGAAACCGTCCTTTTTAGTTTAGACGATAAAGATCAGGTGGAGTTTTTTCATTTGGAAAAAATTTTACTGAAAGGACTCGGAAGTGACGCTGCGGTTACGGCTTACAAATCTTCTAAGAATAAGATGGAAGTCAAAGGCCTTTGCGATGAAGAGCACGAAATTTATCTCATACTCGACCAAGAATTTAATTTTTCCTCACAGGTCGGCATTCCGGTTAACGGCATTATCGGATACAATTTTTTTAAAAACCATCTTATTGAGATTGATTACTTGCACCGAAGAGTTTTGGTTTATAATGACTTGAATCTCAAAGTGCTCAAAAGACTTCAAAAGTCCTATATCCAAGAAAACATTCAAATAGAAGAAAACAAACCCTACTATTCATCATTGGTAACTGCTGAAGGGGAATCCCATCTTATGAAGATGCTCATAGATACCGGAAACAGCGATGCCATCTGGGTGTTTTTAAACAAAGCCAAGCAATTTCGGTTGCCGGGCAAAACGATTTATGATTTTTTAGGCAGAGGTTTCAGCGGTAATGTTTACGGATTAAGAGGTCGAATTGACGAATTTACTTTTGGCAATAAAACCTTTCGTAAACCAATTGGTACCTTTCCCGATTCCACTTCAATAAAAAGTGTCAACTTTGTGCCCAATCGTGTTGGCTCTGTCGGAGGTGAAGTATTGGTGAGGTATTCTGTTTTTTTTGATTATCCCAACGGAAAAATTTATACCAAGCCCAATGCCAATTTTAATAAACCGTTTAATTTTAATATGAGCGGATTAGAAGTGCAACACGATGGTTTAGAATGGGTCAAAGAAACTTCGGTAGAAAACAACAATAAAGGCGTTACGGTTTACACAGTTCAGCCTAATGAGTCACGGGTGCAGGAAAACCTTAAAATAAAATTTGAGTTAAAACCTGTTTTTACCATTTACAGTGTCAGAAAAGATTCGCCGGCTGAATTGGCCGGTATCAGAAAAGGCGATAAATTAATCCGAATTGAAGGCAGAAATACCCAAGACTTAAACATCGAAAAAATAAATGATTTGCTCAAATCAGAAGAAGGCAAAACCATAGAATTGATCATTGAACGCAACGGAAAACAAATGACCTATAAATTCCAACTCAAAAGTATCTTGTAATAAAAAAGCCCCAAATTTCGGGGCTTTTTTGTTATTGCATCATCGGACTTTTAGTCTTCTTTTCTAAAAGATTTTCAACCGGTTTTACGATTACTTCTCCTTTTATTTTTAGGATTACTCGACCTTCTTCGGCGTTAATCGCATTGGTTTCAACGGTGATTGTTTTGCGAATCGGTCCGGGATTCATGTTGTATTTGACTTCAATTTTACCGGTTTTTCCCGGAGCAATGGGCTCTGTAGGTTTTGAAGGCACTGTACAACCACAACTCGACTTAACATCAGTTATGATCAGCGGAGCCGTACCGGTATTAGTAAATTCAAAAACGCGAACGCCACTGTCTTCTTCTTTGGTAACCTTACCATAATCGATGGTATTGTCTTTATCCTTAAACTCAATTTTGGGACCGGCTTGTGCCAAAACTATAGTATTAACAAGGATGGCTGCAAAAAGTATCATTTTCTTCATAGGTCAAATTCTAATGTTTGGTTAGTAAAAATACTCTGTTTAAATTAATACACAAAAATTTAATTCTTAATTTTTTCTAAAGTCTTTATTAATTACTTTTGCAGTTCAGTTTACAAAAGGTGTGCCATTATAATTTGGAGCGAATGGTCAGTGAGTTTCAGCCATCCATATTCCCGCTTTCCGCGCTACAAGGTAGCTGCTGCAATCGGGGCTAAAAAGTTAAGGTATCGCCCTTTTGCCATCTGAAATCTAAAATCTAAAATCTGAATTCTAAAATCATATGATTCCAGCTCAATTTAATGCCAAAGAAGTAGAAAAAAAGTGGTACGACTACTGGATGAAAAACAACTATTTTCATTCTAAACCCGACCATCGCAAGCCATATACTATCACCATTCCGCCACCCAATGTGACCGGAGTTTTGCACATGGGACATATGTTAAACAATACCATTCAAGACGTATTGATTCGTCGTGCGCGCTTAAAAGGGTTTAATGCCTGTTGGGTTCCCGGAACTGACCACGCCTCAATCGCAACTGAAGCAAAAGTGGTGGCTAAATTGAAAAGCGAAGGCATCAATAAAAATGATTTAACCCGAGAAGAATTCTTAAAACACGCTTGGGATTGGACCAACAAATACGGCGGAACTATCTTAGAACAATTAAAACAATTGGGTTGTTCCTGCGATTGGGACAGAACCAAATTTACTATGGATCCCGACATGTCGGCATCCGTAATCCGTTCGTTTGTAGATTTGTACAACAAAGGCCAAATCTACCGCGGTTATCGCATGGTCAATTGGGATCCGGAAGCTAAAACTACTTTGTCTGACGAAGAAGTAATCTACGAAGAAAGACAAGGTAAATTATACCATTTAAAATACGCCATTGAAGGTTCAAATGAGTTTGTAACCATTGCAACCACTCGTCCCGAAACTATTTTGGGCGATACCGCCATTTGTATTCATCCCGACGACGAACGCTATACTCATTTGAAAGGAAAGAATGCCATTGTGCCTATTTGCAATCGAGTAATTCCTATCATCTTTGATGAATATGTTGACATGGAGTTTGGTACCGGTTGCTTAAAAGTAACACCGGCGCATGATGTAAACGATAAAACCTTAGGAGAAAAACACAACTTAGAAATCATAGATATCTTTAATGAAGATGCTACTTTGAATTCTTTTGGCTTGCATTATGAAGGTAAAGACCGTTTTGTGGCTCGTGAAGAAATTGTTGTCGAGTTGGAACGCCTTGGTTCTTTAGCCAAGACTGAAAACCACATCAACAAAGTTGGTACTTCAGAAAGAACCAAAGCCGTTATAGAACCGCGCTTGTCTGACCAATGGTTTTTACGCATGGAAGATTTGGTAAAACCGGCCATCAAAGCCGTTTTAGAAACCGAAGAAGTAAAACTTTATCCATCGCGTTTTAACAATACTTACCGTCATTGGTTGGAAAATATCCGCGACTGGAATATCTCTCGCCAACTTTGGTGGGGACAACAAATACCGGCCTACTATTACGGAGATGGTAAAGAAGATTTCGTTGTGGCTGAAAACATTGAAGACGCTTTAAAACTAGCCCAAGAAAAAACTTCTAACTTCCAACTCCAAACTTCCGACTTACGCCAAGACGCCGATGCTCTCGACACTTGGTTCTCTTCTTGGTTGTGGCCAATGGCCGTTTTTGGAGGGATTATGGATCCGGAAAATGAAGATTTTAAATATTACTATCCAACCAATGATTTAGTAACCGGACCGGATATTTTATTCTTCTGGGTGGCGCGTATGATTATCGCAGGTTATGAATATACCGGCAAAAAGCCATTCACTAATGTTTATTTGACAGGTTTGGTTCGAGACAAACAGCGTCGCAAAATGTCGAAATCGTTAGGAAATTCTCCTGAGCCATTGGAATTGATTGAAAAATTCGGTGCCGATGGGGTTAGGGTAGGATTACTATTGAGTGCTTCTGCCGGAAATGATATCTTATTCGACGAAGAATTGTGCAATAACGGTAAAGCTTTTGCCAATAAAATTTGGAACGCCTTCCGATTAATCAAAGGTTGGGAAGTGGCGGATATCGCGCAACCGGAAAGCTCAAAAGTGGCTATAGAATGGTATGAAGCCAAGTTACAACAAACTTTAGTAGAAATTGAAGACCACTTCGAAAAATACCGTTTGTCCGATGCCTTGATGGCGATTTACAAACTAGTTTGGGATGATTTCTGTTCGTGGTTCTTAGAAATGATAAAACCGGCTTACCAACAACCTATCGATCGAGCAACCTTTGACAAAGCCATTCAAATGTTGGAAGCCAATTTGAAATTGTTGCATCCGTTCATGCCGTTTTTAACCGAGGAAATTTGGCAACACATAGCCGAAAGAACTCCGGAACAAGCGTTAATTGTAGCCGAATATCCAAAAGTAACTTCGTTTAACGAGAAACTAATCACCGATTTTGATTTTGCTGCCGAAGTAATTGCCGGAGTAAGAACCATTCGTAAAGACAAGAATATCGCGATGAAAGATGCTGTAGCCTTGAAAGTGGTAAATCACGAAAAAGCCTCCACCTATTTTGACAGTGTGATAGTAAAATTGGGCAACTTGTCTGATTTAGAATATGTGACCGACAAAGTGGACGGAGCTTTGACTTATCGCGTGAAATCCAACGAATACTTTATTCCGGTTTCCGGAAATATCGACATTGCCGCCGAGATTGCTAAGTTAACTGAAGAGTTGAAATATACTCAAGGATTTTTGCGAAGTGTACAAGGTAAATTAGCCAACGAGAAATTCGTAGCCGGTGCACCTGCCCAAGTAATCGAAAACGAACGTAAAAAAGAAGCTGATGCTTTGGCAAAAATTGCCACCATAGAGCAGAGTTTAGCGAGTTTACAATAACAAAAAGTCCCGAGCAATCGGGACTTTTTTATTAGAATTTGATATTGGGTTCTTGTTAATGATTTTTGAAGGTAATGGTAAAAGTAGTGCCTTTGTTGATTTCACTTTCTACTTCAATTTGACCATGCATATCCGTAATGTGATTGTAAACCAAATAGAGACCAATACCATGACTGTCAATATTGTTATGGAATTTTTGATTAAGACCAAAGATTTTGTCTTTGACTTTATCGGTATCAAAACCTCGACCGTTATCGGCAAAAATTAATTGATGGTTACCGTCCTTTATTTGGGTTTTGATGGTGATAACCGGCGCCAGATTAATTTGGGCATATTTAATCGCATTTGTAATTAAATTGATAAAAATACTTTCCAGATAAACTCGGTTAAAAGTTATGGTTTCGAAAGCGGAGAAATCGGTAACAAAGATTACTTTGTCATCTTTAATTTGAGTTTGAATTGATTGAACAACAGTATTAAAAACAAATTCGAGTGATAGCGGTTCAATTTTAATATTCAGTTGGTCATGATGACTGATATTGTCAACGTAACTATTAAGTGTTTTTTTTAATCCTACCGAAGTTGTTTTTAGCATTTCGATGAGTTCTTTGGTCTCTTCATCTTCAATTTTGGAAACATCGAGTAGTTCAAATACAGTCAGCAAATTATTCACCGGTGAACGCAAATCATGTGATGCCGTATAAGTCAACTTTTTTAAATCTTTATTGATTTTCCTGATGTTGGTCAGTAAAGCATTGCGTTGTTCTTCCTGCTTTTTTTGTTCAGTTATATTTTTAGCAATAGCATATACCAATTCATTTTCAATATGAGGCATTGATGTCCATGATAGCCAAACAATATCACCGGTTTTAGTAACATATCGGTTTTCAAAATTGAGTAAAGGATTTCCGTTTTTAACTCTTTCCCGACTTATGATTGTTCTTTCGAGATCTTCTTTATAGATAAAATCATTGATTGGTCTTGAAAAAAGTTCTTCTTCAGTATAGCCAAGCAGTTGATGTACTGCAGGATTTGTTTTTTTGAAGTAACCATCATATCCGGCAATGAAAAACAAATCGGCTGAGATTTCAAAAAAAAGTTCAGTCCTATAGTCTTGGGTTAATTGGGTCAAATAGTGTTCAGCATTCATTTTTGAGTAAATTAGGGGAAGTAAATATAAAAAAAAATCCCGTCTCAAAAAGAAACGGGATTAGAATATGTTTGAAAGGCTACTCCCAAATTTAGGAATTGCACACCACTTTCTGCGTTTTAAAATTAGAACTGCTCTCTTCCGGCAAAGTGGAAAGCACCTTCGATAGCAGCATTCTCGTCAGAGTCTGAACCGTGAACAGCGTTTTCACCGATAGAGGTTGCGTATTTTTTACGGATAGTACCTTCAGCAGCATCAGCAGGGTTAGTCGCTCCGATTAAGGTTCTGAAATCTTCTACAGCGTTGTCTTTTTCTAAGATAGCCGCTACAATAGGACCGCGAGTCATGAATTCTACTAATTCACCAAAAAACGGACGAGCCGAGTGAACTGCATAGAATTTTTGAGCATCAGCTACAGTCAATTGTGTTAATTTCATTGCTACAATTCTGAAACCACCTTCAGTAATCATATTTAATATTCCACCGATGTGTCCGTTTTCAACAGCATCCGGTTTAATCATGGTAAAAGTTCTGTTTGTTGCCATTTTGATATAAATGATTTTAAATTCGCGTGCAAAAGTAGTGTTTTTTAAGCTATTTGCAAGTAAACATTTTTATAATACCAAAATTGTAAAGTTTTGTTGCAATGGTTTTAACTCTGAATAGAGTTTTTGAATTAATTCATGGTTAAACTCCAAGTAAAACTCCGAGAAGTTATTGCGTCTTTCTTGCAAAGATTGATTAGGGAAAATTTCGTTTTGCAGTTGAAGAATGCGTTCCAGTTTTTCTGCATGATTTTTTTTCTCGGCTTTCAGTAAACGTTTTTCCAGATTGTCCAAACCTTTGAGTTGCTTGACTTCCTGAGCTTTTACGGCGTTGCCAAAGGATTTGTCGGTTTGTAACGCCATTTGTTGCAAAGCTTCAAACTGTTTTTTTAAATGCTCCTTTTGAGCGGTGAAATCCAAGTTGAATTGCGAAAACGCTCTTGTTTTTGTGTCAAATAAGGTTTGTTGATTACTGAATAAATCGGCCCAAGAAAGACCAAGTTTATCCGCTTTTTGTTCTTGCTTTTTGGTTACCAATACTACCGAATTCCGAACTAACAGTAAAGGAAAAGTAATATTATTTGCTTCGAAATTGGATTTCAGTTGAAGCCAATAAGCAATTTCACCGCCACCGCCAATATAGCATAGGTTGGGCAAAATGACTTCTTGGTAAAGTGGTCTTAGGATTACATTCGGACTGAATTTCTCCGGATTGGTTTCAAGAAGTGTCAGTAGCTCACTTTCTGAAAAAACCAAATTGGTATTAATGACTTTAAATTGGTTGCCCTCAAAAACGATACGCTCTCGAAGGTTGTCTTCTATATAAAACAAATTAATCTCTCTCGGATTTACCTGGATGGTGTAATCTTGGAGCGTTTCATTTGTCTCAGTAACTTTTCGAAAAGAAGTTTGGTGAAGCAATTCTTCTTTGGCATACGGTACAAACAATTGTTTCAACGCCGCATCATCGCCATCCAAAATGACTAAGCCTTCATTACCAAACAATTCGTTGGCCAAAAATCTTGTTGCTTCAGCTAAATTTGAATGTTTCAGGTAACTATTGTCAAATAATTTTTTCAAATAAGCGGCATTGTCTCCTATACCCAACTCTTTGGAAAAAACTTCATAAACTTCATTTAAACCTGCTGTAGATAAACGTCCTACCGGACCAAAACTTTCTCTGTTCCATTTTATCTTACTGTTTTTGAATTGAAAATAATTGATCTCTTCAAAATCGTGATCTTCGGTAGCCATCCAATAAATCGGTACAAAATGATACTCAGGATAAGCTTGTTTTAATTCTTGGCAAAGATTAATTACCGAGACAATTTTATACAAAAAGTACAAAGGACCGGTGAATAAATTCAGTTGATGCCCTGTGGTGACGGTAAAGGTTTTACTATCGGTTAAGAGCGTAAGGTTGGCTTTAGTAGCCTCTGAAATCGTAAATCCTTGGTATTGTTTTTCTAATGCTTTAACTAGAGTATTTCTATTGCCATTGAGTGTGAAATTCTTCTCTTTTTCCTCTATTTGTAATTTGAAGTTTTCAATCTTGGGAAACCGATTGTACAAGTCTTTCAGTTCAGGTTTCTGCTCTAAATAATCAACGATTAGTTTAGAGAAATACCCCGATTTTTGATAGCTTATACAGTCGTTTGGCATATTTGTTCTTTTTGGAAAAGTAAAAAATTGAAACTCTAAAATTGACTTTTATAGCCGGATTAAGGTGTAATTATGGTTCCGTATAAATAATCGTCACCCAAATAAAAATCGCTGTTTCCTTTGCTCATCGTTACTTTTTTCAAGCGAATGGTATGCTGAAAAAATCCCGGTGTAGAGGTTGTAGTGCTTACTTCAATAATTCCGGTTCCAGCAGCGGAATCTCCATCATTTGCAATCCAGTCCTGATTTAGTGTTGGCGTTACAGGCGTAGGAGTGGTACAGAAATAATCGTTATTGATGGTGCCCGAAAATAATTTGTAATTCACTTTGTTAGTAGCACTTATGTAAGCCGTTCTTGGCGTTGATGTTACTTCATTTTGAAATAAAGTAGCAAAATCGGATAAATCTAAAATGAAAGCCTCGCTACTGTTGAAGTTAAAAATTCGGTTGTCACCGGCACAAGTACTTTTGGCGGCTTCGTTATCAAATCCGAAGGCTAACGGACTTTGGGTTGAGTTATAATTGCCAAAAACAAAAGGTGCTCCGGTATAAATTTGAGTAGTGTTGTCGGGCTTTAAGAAAACGATATCTTCAAAAACGATGTAATGTCTGTATCCCGTAATTTGGGTAATTCCGGTAGTAGAATTGACCGATTTAATAGCGGTTGATGTAATCTTGATAACCCCTGAAATGGCGTTCCATTCCTCTATTACATTTGGTGTAGCAGCGGTTACAACATCGCAAATATTACCGGAAGAAGGCGAACCGTTATATTGTCTGTAAACCACTTCAATATCGCCACCGATAGCTACTTCAATAGGCTCGTTTTCCGGTGTTTCGTCATTGACAAAAGTTGCTGCCGGAATGGCCAAAATCATCATTTTAGAATCACTAATTTTATACAACAAGTCTTTTTGCGAACATTTCTGAACCGGTACGTCGGCAAAGTCAATAGTGTCAACGGTCAAATCACCATCATCACAAGCATTGATAAATAAAACTACGGCTAATAATCCTAAAATGCGTTTCATTGGTATAGAAATTTTTAGCAAAAATAAGTTTTTTATACTATTAAATTTATCTTTTATCATTTAATTAGGATACTCGTTTTATATTTGCAACATGCAAAAAATATATCTCGATAATGCCGCTACAACACCCATTCGTCAGGAAGTTATTGACGAAATGGTGAGTGTAATGCAATCTGATTTTGGTAATCCTTCTTCCACGCACAGCATTGGCAGAAGCGCTAAAGCCGTAATTGAAACCGCTCGAAAAACCATAGCCAAATATTTGCATTGCAACGCTCAGGAAATCATTTTTACTTCGAGTGCAACTGAAGCTACCAATTGGATTTTGAGAAGCTCTGTGAGAGATTTTGAAGTTAAAAGAATTATCACTTCTAAGGTAGAACATCATGCCACTCTGTATACCGTAAAAGCTTTGCAAGAGGAGTTTGGGATTGCGGTCGACTTTGTGAAAGTGCTGTCGGATGGTAGCTTAGACTATAATCACTTGGCCGAATTGTTGTCGGTTGAAACCAAAACTTTGGTCTCTTTAATGCATGTGAATAACGAAACCGGTGTCATTCACGATATTGCTAAAATCGGAGCGATGTGTCATCAAAACAAAGCTTTGTTTCATTGTGATACAGTACAATCGGTAGGTAAAGCAGAATTAGATTTGCAACAATTACCCATCGATTTTATAGTAGCATCTGCTCATAAATTTCATGGTCCAAAGGGAATAGGCTTTGCCTTTGTTCGTAAAAATTTGGTTTTGCAACCGATGTTATTTGGAGGCGAACAGGAAAAAGGTTGGCGTGCCGGAACGGAGTCAGTCCATCAAATTGCTGGTATGGCTAAGGCTTTGCAATTGTCTTATGACTATTTGGAATCAGAAAGAGACTATATAACTAATTTGAAACAGTATTGTTTTAATCAGTTGCAAAACGCTTTTCCATCTGTAAAACAAAACGGAAGCAATACTTTCTATAATATTCTGAATGTATTATTGCCCTTCTCACCGGAAAAGACTACCATGATTTTGTTCAATCTGGATATGAAAGGGATAGCAGTTTCCCGAGGCAGCGCCTGTCAGAGCGGAAGCATAAAACCTTCGCATGTTTTGGCGGAAATGCTTTCGGAAGAAGATTTGATAAAACCGAGTTTGCGGATTTCTTTCAGTCATTACAATACCAAGGCAGAAATAGATTCTTTAGTTACTGCTTTAAAAGAAATCTAAACTTTGTTTATTGTTTCAAAAAAACCGTATTTTTGATAGATAAAAACATATAGTTATGAAAAATATTTTCTTGTCTGCTATTATTCTATTGGGCTTATCAACCTCATTAACGGCTCAAAAAAAAGGCGATGTTGAATTTGGGGTAAATATTGGTTACAACAGTTTTTCAGTTTCAGATTCCTATGATTCTTCGGATACGGGTTCCGGATTTAATTTCGGAGGTTCTATAGATTACTATTTTTCAAATACTTGGAGTATCAAAGGAAAATTAATCTACGATCAAAAAGGTTGGGATAATGGCTATGTAGAAGATGAATTTTAGATTGAATTACATCACTATACCGGTTTTGGCGAGTTGGCATTTTGGCAATAACAGAAATTGGTATTTGCATTTTGGTCCATATTTTGGGTTTTTAATGAATGCCGAAGAGACCCGTTATGGTGCCGATGTGTCAGATGGATTCAACAATAATGATTTCGGACTTGCCTTGGGAATTGGAGTAAAAGTTCCGATTTCAAATAAGTTGAAGTTATTCTTTGAACTTGACGGTCAAGGTGGTTTGACTGATATTTTCCAACAAAATGATTATTCAGCCGTTACCAATAGCCGCACCGGTTTGAATATTGGACTTAACTTTTTAATGAAATAATTTCGGTTGTTATTATAAAAAAAAAATCTGCACTAAGGCAGATTTTTTTTATGTCTTTTTGAATGATTACTTTTTGGTTTCCGCTTTCTTTTTGGCCTTTTCTTGCTTTTTGAAATAGCCTCTGAACAAGAAATTGCTTTTTAAAGCTTCCAAATTTTCATTGAGCTTTTTACTGGCTTCGTTGATGTTAGTCATGGTCGAATCTATTTTTTTGACCAATTTCGGATCATTTGACAAATAGTTTATCGCGCCTTTTCCTTCTTTGATGTTCAAAATGGTAGCATTTAAATTGCTGACTACTTTGTTGATTTCCTGACTTGAAGCATCCAAATTAGTGACCACCTTTCTTATTTTATTGCCAACAACAGTATCTTTCAAAACCCCAATCACATTGTCTTTGTTATCTAAGGCCGCAATTTGCTTGTTCAAATTGTCCATGGTTTGACTCGTTTTTTCAGTTGTAATTCTGAGGTTGTGAATAGTAGCTTTCAAATCTTTGGCCATAACGGTATCTCTGAGCAACACACCAATAGTTCCTTTTCCTTGATTGATTTCATTGGTGATTTTGAGTAAATCGACTGTAAGTTGCGCGGCATTTTGATTGGTGACATTTAAAGTAGTGAGCATATCATCTGTCCGAACTCGATTTTGGGACTGAATAACATCTCCAGGTTTTACAGCCGTCATATTGCCTTTACCCGGAATGATGTTGATAATCACACTTCCAACCAAACCATCAGAACCAATAGTGGCTACTGCATCTTTTTTAATGTGTGGAAATATCTCTTCGTCTATTTGCATGTCAACACTAATGGTAGAATCATTGATGATTTCAATGCCTCTAACGGTTCCGACGTTGATGCCTGAGAATCTGACATTGTTGCCTAATTGTAGTCCGCCCACATTTGTGAAAACGGCTTTGAGGTGTTCGGTTTTGCCAAACATTTGCTGTTTGTTACCAATAAAATATATGGCTAAGACAAAAAATGTCAATCCGATAATAACAAATATGCCGAGGCGAATTTTTTGAGAGGCTGTTTTTTCCATAAGCTAATTTATTTAAAAAAGGCTTTAATTTTTGGGTCTTCTGAAGCCGAGAGTTCTTCAAAAGTTCCTTCCGCATAATTAATATTATCAATCAAAAGTATCATTCTGTTAGCAATGACTCTGGCACAATCAACATCGTGAGTTATGATAATAGAGGAAGTGTTGTATTTTTTTTGAATAGACATCATCAACAAAATAATTTCTTTGGAAGTAATAGGGTCCAAACCGGTTGTGGGTTCGTCATAAAGAATAATTTTAGGTTGCAAGATTAATGTTCGCGCCAAAGCTATTCTACGTTTCATACCGCCCGATAATTCGCTTGGCATTAAATCGATGGCGTGTGCCAAACCTACATTCTCCAAAGCTTCCATGACCATAGGTGTAGTGTCTTCGATTATACCGAATTTTTTGGTATGACGTCGAAGTGGAAATTCTAAATTTTCTCTAACCGACATGGAGTCATACAAAGCGCTGCCTTGGAACAGAAAACCAATTTCGGTTCGCAATTCATCCAATTCCCAATGTTCGAGTTGGTTGATGTTTTTGCCCATTACGATAATCGAACCACTATCCGGTTCTTCCAAACCGATTAAGCATTTAATCATAACCGATTTCCCTGAACCCGATTTGCCCATGATGACCAAATTTTCGCCTTCGTATAAGTTCATGTTGAAACCTTCGAGGACATGGTTGTCACCAAAGCTTTTTCTCAAGTTTTTGATTTCTATGATTGGTTTTTTATCCATTGGGTTAACCATAAAAAATATTAGTGACAAATACAGCGATGAAATCTATGATAAACAATAACATTGAGGTATAAACTACCGCTGAATTTGCAGCCAATCCTACGCCGGCTGTGCCTTTTTTACAATTATAGCCTTTGTAGCAACCTACTAGTCCTATGGCAAAGCCAAAAAAGAAAGTCTTGAAGGTTGTTGGAATTAAATCGCTGAATTGCAAACTGTCAAACACCTGATTGAAATAGAGTAGGTAAGAGACATTTCCTTTAATATTTTCTACCATAGCGGAACCGAAAATAGCAATAGCATCTCCAAAAAAGACCAAGATGGGCAGCATCATTGTTGTGGCCAAGATTCTGGTGACTACCAAATATTTAAAAGGATTGGTTCCAGAAACTTCCATGGCGTCTATTTGTTCGGTCACGCGCATCGAACCCAATTCGGCACCAATACCCGAACCAATTCTACCGGCACAAATCAGCGCTGTAATTATGGGTCCGATTTCTCTGATTATTGAAATACTAACCATAGACGGCATCCAAGAAACGGCTCCGAATTCTTCCAGCGTTGGTCGAGATTGTAAAGTAAAAACCAATCCGATGATAAAACCGGTTACGCTAACGAGCAACAAAGAGCGATTGCCCATGTTGTAGCATTGTCGTAAAAATTCTTTTAGTTCGAAAGGCGGATTGAAAAGTTCTTTGAAGAAACGAGCAGTGAAATAGGAGAGTTCGCCAATTTCAATTAAAAAGTTCTTCAGTGATTCGACAACTTTGGAATGGTTTTCCATAGATTGAAATTAAGCAAAAATCCTTATCAAATTTAGGAAATTATGCTGAGAAAAACTACTTTTTTAAAACAAAAATCCGCTTTCTCAATAAGATAAAGCGGATTCACAGTACTATTGGTAAATACAACTATTTTTCTAAAACCATATATTCCCAAGGTTTAAGTGTAAAGACATCATCTCCTTTGAGTGTGATTTTCTGTCCCGAAAACACTTCGGTATAAATGCCTTTCAGATAGCTAGAATTAAGTTTTACCGTCACCGGTTTATCGCTGTAGTTGATAATAGGAATTACCCTGTTTTTGTCTTTGGTTCTTGAAAATGAAATGACTTGTTCCATTTTATCGTTGTAAAGTCGAACCATCACACCGCCTTCTTTTCCGTTCCACAAAGCAGGATTGCGGTGTTTTAAATCGAATAGTTTTTTAAACAATCCTTCATAAGACATTTTGCTCCAATCGATTAAATCTTTATCGAAAAATTTAAGCGAGCGATTTAACCCTGCTTCTTGTCCGCCATATACCAGTGGCATTCCGTTGATGGTTCCGGTTAAAACCATTGAAGCTTCCAAACCGTCTCCAAAGTTGTACTCCATATTCTGGTTCCAGGAATTCATATCATGGTTGTCGGTAAAAAGCATTCGGTAACCGTCGCGAGGAAAAGTACTCACATCATGAGCCATGTATTCTACCAAACCGCTGATGCTCTTCTTGTCGCGGGTTACGGCCACCATTTTATCAAATAATGTCCACGAGTAAGTCATGTCAAAGGCTTTTTTATGCAAATCTCTTGATTCCCATTCGGCCAACATAAATACAGGTTTTACGGCATCCATTTCGGCTCGGGCATTGTCCCAAAAATCAGTCGGGATAAATCCGGCGGTGTCACAACGGTAGCCGTCTATATCGAAATCTTTTACCCAATATACTAAAGCTTCGGTCATATATTTTCTAAGCTCCGGTTTGTCATAATCAAAATCAATTACATCATCCCAGTCGTACCAAGGTGTTGGTTGGAAATTTCCTTCTTCGGTTTTGGTGTACCAATCCGGATGGTCTTTGGCTAAAGCATTGTCCCATGAGGAGTGATTGGCTACCCAATCTACAATAACATACATGCCCATGCTGTGGATTTTATCTACCAAATGTTTGAAATCGGCTTTGGTACCAAATTCAGGATTGACACCGTAATAATCCTTTACAGAATAGTAACTGCCCAAAGTCCCTTTACGTTTTTCTAAGCCAATAGGGTGAATTGGCATCAACCATATAATATCGATACCCATAGCTTTTATCCTGGGTAAATGATTTTCAAAAGCTTTGAAAGTGCCTTCCGGTGTAAACTGCCTGATATTGGCTTCGTAAATCGTTGCGTTTTTTGTCCATTCCGGATGTTTGACTTCAACAAATTCTTTAGGTTTGTAACGAGAGTCATTGGTTTCTGCTGATTTTTCCTTGATACAGCTTAAGGCAATTAGGCTTAAAGATAAAAGTAAAATTTTACTGATGGATTTCATTTTAAAGGATTTAAAAAACTAATTTAATAAAAAAACCGAAACGTAAGTTTCGGTTTTAGATTATTTTCTTGATGACTCTTAGTCGATGGGTATGTCTGTTTTGTTCGGCATTGTAAATTCCCAAAT
>NZ_CAMLRU010000044.1 GCF_946482535.1 uncultured Flavobacterium sp. | reverse complement strand
TTTGTTTTGTTTTATTTTGAATGCAAATTTTTAATGTCTATTGTGCTCTGTTGATGTAAATCCATCCTGTTCTTGTCTCTCCGTTTTCTCTTTCGATTACGAAATAATAAGTTCCGTCAGGAAGCTCATCTCCATCATCAGATTGACCTTTCCATTGATCAGTATAATCGGCTTTAGTATATACTTTCATTCCGTATCTGTTAAAAATTGACAGGTTTTTAACGTTGAATCCTCTCAAGTCGAAAAAGTCGTTTAAGCCATCATTATTTGCAGAAATACCTCTTTGTATCACACAAGCTATTGCATCAACTATTATAGTACTGGTATTAGGACATCCGTTAGAAGTTACTGTAACGGTATAGGTGTCTAAACTAGTAACTACTATACTTTGGGTATTGCCAACATTAGTGCCGGCACTGTTCTCCCATGCAAAAGTAACACTCGAATCAAAAGCACCTTCAACAGGTGATACTGTAAGTACAAATTGAACACCTTCACAATTTCCTTCAACACTTATTTGTACCGGTGATGAAATTACTACCTGAGCAGTGCTTGAACTGGCAACTCTACAAGTACTGGCATCAGCACCTACGGTGTAAGTTACTGTGTAAGTTCCTGCAGGTGATGACAAATCAATCAAACCGGTTGTCGAATTGATAAGCAATCCGGATGTAGCTGAATATGTTCCGCCAGAGGTGAATCCCGGTGCCGAAGTATCCGGTAACGGATTTACTCCACCTGAACAATATAGAGCATCATATGCAATGGTTGTTACCGGTGTGATGATTGGATTGATTACAACTTCGAAATCAAAACTTCCACCCACTAAACAAGTAGTGTTATCCGGTAATACCGTGTAAGTAACAGTATATGTTCCAGGTATAGAAGCTGCATTTCCTGTTCCTAAAGTAATTACACCAGTGGCCGGATCAATATTCAATCCTGTTGATGGTTGGAACGTGAAAGTTCCATTAGGTGTAAATCCAGGCGCTAAAACCGGTGACATTGATGCTGCTGCATTTTGACAAATTGGAGTTGTGTAACTAAACTCTAATACGGTAGGAGTTACCGGTACAGGATTTATCACTATCTCTACAGCATTTGAAAAACATCCTGAAGTCAAATCATGAACGGTTAAGTTATAAGTTCCCGGAGCAAGATTCGCAAAAGTAGTTCCTGATTGATAGTTGGTACCATCAATAGTATACTCATAATTAGCACCTGTAGGTGCGTTAACTTCAATAGTTCCTGTTTGAACTGTACAAGTTGTTTGAGTAACTGTATAATCAGGTGCCGGTAAGAATTGAATTGATACTTCTCCTGAAGTTGGTAAAGAAGCACATCCTAATGAAGAAATAGAAATAGCATCTAATAAATTACCAATACTAGGGCTTCCACCTGTACTTGATACAGAAACGAAACGTAGTGTATAATTACTACCACCACCAGTTGGGATAGTGTAATTTACGGTGTGTAATGCCCATGCAGTGTTACCATCTGCAAAGTTTCCTAAACTTACGTATGGTCCGCCAACCGGTCCAACTTCAACACCCACAACATCTACACCGTTACGGCCTCTGTGAGCAAAAGAAACTGAGATTGTTGTTCCAGGAATTACAGAGAAATCTTGGAATAATGTTCCCGGTGTGTTAGCATTTAATTCAATAAGGTTATTTCCGGAATACGGTGTTACACTTTCAAATCCAGGAGGCCATATTTCTATAATACCATCTGCAGAAGTAGTATCCCAACAAGGAACTAAATTTTCGTTAACTAAATTAGGGAAACTACCTGTAGCAACCGGAGTTTCAAAATCAGAATTACAAAACGTATTCACAGGAGTAATAACTACTGTATAAGTTCCCGGTACTGAAGTAACAAATGAAGCTACGTTCCCCGGATCTGTTGCACCTGCAGGTACAGTCCATACATAATCATATGCTCCAGGAATGGTAGGAGTAGCCGTTACAGTAGCAGTCGAACCAGGACAAAAAGACGGACTATTTACCGTTACTTCTGAACGAGGATTAACTGTGATTGTAAGGGTAGTAGTTAAAGCACACTGTCCAGTATCCGGAGTAAAAGTATAAGTCGCTGTTTGGGTGTTATCCAGAGCAGGAGACCAAGAACCTGTTATTCCGTTAGTAGAAGTAGTTGGCAAAGCTGCCAAACTGTCTCCAGGACATATTGGCGCCACATCATTAAATGTTGGCACTATGGTAGGTGTTAATACTTGAATGGTCATCGTTACTGTAGAAACACAGTTTCCGGTAGTTGGTGTAAAAGTATAAGTTGTGGTTTGGGTGTTATCCATTGCTGGAGTCCAAACACCTACAACACCATTAAGAGATGTAGTCGGTAAATCTGCCAACGGTTCTCCGGGACAAATTGGATTTACCTGATTAAATGTAGGCGTTGTAGATCCTACATTAATTGTCATAGTAGCTATACTCGCACATTGACCGGCATCCGGTGTAAAGGTATAAGTAGTCGTTTGCGTATTATTCATCGCAGGCGACCATGTCCCCGTTATCCCTGCCACTGCACCTGTTGATGTAGTTGGTAAATCAGCCAAAAGATCACCAGGACAGATAGGTGCTACTTGATCAAAAGTAGGTACCGGTGCCTGAATTATCTCGACAGTAGCTGTTGGATTACTACCTACACACACTCCAGCACCAGGTAATGCATAAGTCACCGTATAAATACCCGGAGCACTTAAACTCGGATTAATAGCACCTGTATTGGCATCTATGTATAACCCTCCATTTGGACTTGCAGAGAAAGAACCCCCTGTTGCACCGGTGAAAATTACATTCTGCAATGTTGTATTGCTTTCACAATATGAAGCTGAATCATAAGCAATTGTAGCAGTAGTTGGTGCTACTAATGAAATTGTAAATGATTTTACTTTTTCACCACAAGTAGCTGTTGGTGCTACAGTATTAGTAACAACATAGTTACCCGGTAAACTGGCTTGAAGATTAATTTCTCCGGTAGCCGTATCAACAAAAACTAATCCCGGTGTTAAAGTAGAAGAGAATACTCCGGCAACTGAACCTGATGTGATAACAGGAATCGGATTTGGAGCTCCCGGTTCAATACAATATGTTACAGGGCTGTAAGTAAAGTAGGCATCCGGACAACAATTTGTTGTTCCCGCTCCAGGAGTGTTGATGTTACTTTGTGTTAAATTAATATAACCTGCCTGATTGGAGAAGTTTGTAATTAATACAATATAAAATTGTCCAGCAACAGCATTAGTAATATTCAAAATCTCTGTTGGCGCTGCTGAATAACTACAACCTGTTTGTTGTGTTACCGGTACACCAATTCCCGGAGGAGCAAATGGCTGTGCTGTTCCAATAAATGTACAAGCTGCCTCTTGACTGGTAAATGGTCCCCAAGCTGCGTAATCCACGTCAATGTTAGGCGCACCACCAGGTGTTGTTGATTGCGTTAACAAGAAATTGATAGGTCCTGTTGTAGCCACTTGAATTGTAAAATAAGCCGGGTTTGGAGAAGTGAATAAACATCCTATAGTACCCAAACTAGTTACACCGGTTGTATTGGCATAATTTTCAAGATAACAAACTGTTGAAGCTGTCGGACAAGTCGACGGTGTTGAAATACACAAGTTGAAAGTCGTCGACTGTGGTGTAGCCGCATTAGAATAAACTCTAACATAATAAGTGTTTCCAACAGTTAAGTTGTTTAATACGCCTGAAACACTATTTGCAGCACTACAGAAAATTTGATTTAATGTACCACATTGACCTGAATAAACTGCAAAATTTAAGTTGGTTGTAGTTCCGGTAATGTTTTGTAACGCTAAATTCAAATATTGATTGGTTGCAATAAATTGGAACCAAACATCATCATCAGCATTTCCAATACAAGGTGCAATCGCCGGTGATGCAGAGGCAGTAGCACCTGCAATAGAACCCGGAGTCACTTGTTGACAAACTGCGGAAGAGTTCACCGGTGCAAAAGTTGCTCCGCTACACTCATCGTTAGCTAATAAAGTATTAAAATTAAATCCATTAGACCATAAACTTGTTCCTGAAGTAGGACAAATACTTCTTACATAAAAAGTATATTGTGTACCAGGAGTCAATCCTGTAAACAAAGCAGGATTAGTTGAAACTATTGTTCCGGTAGCAGATGGTAGTGGAACCGGAGAACCTAAAGGTAATATAATTACTTCCCATTGTACTACAGCAGGATTTTGCTCATTCCAACCTAAAAAGGCCGAAGTTGTGGTAATACTAGTTGCTGTTAATGTATTTGGTTTCGGACACTCAGGTGCCGGGTTACAAGTAACATCAGCAACCCAACCGGCAAGATTCACTACACCATCACTTCTAAATCTAAAAGTCAAACATCCGTCCGGACTAGATGAAGTAAATGGCCCAGGAATAGCAGTACCCCAGTATCCTCCAGCCAAACCTCCTGGAACGTTTCCTGCCCCATTAGTACTGGCTATTTGAGGTGCCGCAATCGAATTCCCATCGAATACGTATAACGCATCAAAATTATTTTCTGTTGAGAATGAAGTAAAAGTTACAGTAACAACATCTCCAGGGTTTACCGGACAAACTGTAACTGTTGAATCAGAGTTATTTGGGTAATTGGCTGGTCCACCGGCGTCAACAAAAGTACCTCCACAAACCGGTGGTGCTACTTGAGTTGTTATAGTTGATGGCCCTGACCAAATACTACTATCAGTAGGGCTACAAACCGCTCTGATATAAATATCATAACATGTTGAAGAGTTTAATCCTGTAAGTGTATATGGAGGTCCGGAAGTTACATCAACAAAACCGGTTGCATTGGCTGCAGGAGCAGGAGATCCACAAGGCAAAGCTAAAACTTGCCATGCAGAAGCCACACTGTTGTCTGGATTGGTAGGTTGTGTCCAGTTTAGTATAACTGAATTTGAGGTAACTGTTGAAGTCGTAACTGCAGTAGGTCGTCTACAAGTTGGTGGTGGACCACAAGTCACATTGGCAACCCATCCCGGATCTTGTACTGAACCGTCACTTCTAAATCTGAAAGTTAAACATCCATCAACACTTGATGATGTAAAAGGACCTGGTATTGCGGTTCCCCAATATCCTCCTGCTAATCCACCCGGTACATTTCCTGCACCATTGGTACTGGCTATTTGAGGAGCTGTAATTGAATTTCCATCAAAAACATACAAAGCATCCCAATTGGTCTCAGTCTCAAAAGAGTTGAAAGTTACTGTAACAACATCTCCAGGGTTAATAGGACAAATTGTTACCGTTGAATCAGTATTTCCCGCGTAATCCGCTGTTGGACCACCCGGGTCAGTAAATGTCCCACCACAAACCGGCGGCGCTACTTGAGTAGTGAATGTTGCAGGTCCGGTCCAAGGACTAATATCAGTTGGAGAACATACTGCTCTAACATATACATCATAACAAGTTGTTGGTGTTAAACCTGTCAAATTATATGGTGAACCTGTAGTTACATCAACAAATCCTGTTGCACTTGCATTAGGTGCCGGAGATCCACAAGGTAAAGCCAAAACTTGCCATGCAGTTTCTGAACCACCATTAGTCCAAGTAACTGTAGCAGATGTTGATAAAACATTACTTGAAGCCACAAGCGTTGGCTCAGGACATGTTGGAATATCTTCTATAATTACGTTATCAATATACAATCTCCAACCGTCTAATCCAGCAGCCGGAACATGCCATGCAATGTTTACCGGTCCGCTGATACCCGCCAAAGTTTGAATTCTTTGAACATAAGTTGTATTACTGTATGACGCTAAAGGAATTAAAGTAGTAGTGAAATCCGTTGGACTGGTTCCATTAGTAGATAACATTACTCTAAAATCATTTGGCTCACCGGTAGATTGTACACGATAATGAAACTTTAATCTTTGGTTTCCATTCAATATGATTTGAGGGGAAATCAACCAATCATCATTCAATCCGTTGTTGAAATCTGTGGTTATGGCAGAACATTGATCACCTTCAAATGGATTGGTGGCATAGTTCATATTCCACGCATCGCCGTCTCCATTAGAATTTAATACCGTCCAACAATTCTCTGTTGGCGATCCTGTATTAAAGCCCTCTTGAAAAGGAACTGGGAATGGATCACAAAGTGTATTGAACAAGAATGGTCCTGCCCAAGCACTGAAAGTTCCATTATTACAATCAGCTCTTACATAATACTGATAGGCAGTATTAACGGTTAAACTAGTAACCGGATAATTCGTATTGATGTTAGTTTGAACTCCTGATCCAGAAGGTATTGGAGAACCAGCCGGTTGAACCGCTACTTCCCAAGAAGTTGCCCCTCCCGGATTGGCCCAAGATAAATTAGCAGAAGTTTGTGTTAACCCACTAACAGATAATGTGGTAGGTTCAGCACAGTTTACTTGTTGGATTACCAAAGTATATCCCAAAGTTTGCGGAGCAGCATTGGTAGAAATAACAATTATGTATTCTAAACCGGCTGTAACAGCTATACTAGGAATAACCCTTGGAGCATTTCCTGTATTAGCCACTCCGGCAATACAGCTAACCCCAACGTTAGGACATCCTTGATAAACAAATATCCCCGACCATGTAGCTCCGGGTGTCATTGTTACACTGATAGCACCATTGGCTGTTGGTGTGTATGAATAAAACACATCATTACCCGTCATGTAATTGGTTGCTGTTCCTGCACAAGCTGCCGGTTGAGCTACATCTGTAGTGTCACCATAATTTCCTGTGTTGTCTGTTGTACTGAAAGGTATTGAACCTATTACTATAGGAGCCGTACAAGTAAAACCTGGTGAAGAAGTTGAAAAATTAAATGGCCCTACCCAAAGACTATTTGCACCGTTAGAACATAATGCTCTAACATAATATTTATAATCTGTGGAAGGAGCTAATGGTGTTCCGGTTGCTGTTGTAGTAGCTGTATATGGTAAAATACCATTATAGACTATCCCAACTCCGGTGAACGGACTAGCTAATGGCAACACTTCAATTTCCCATGAAGTAGCTCCACTAGGATTACCCCAACTTAAGTTAGCCGATGTTTGAGTAATTCCGGATGCTGCCAAATTGATTGGATCTAAACATCTCTCTTGCACACTTACGTTATCAACTAACCAACGATCACCATCCAGAGTTGTCCCGGGTTGAGTGTAAACTTTTACGAATGAAATATAAACTTGTTGTCCGGCATATGCTGACAAATCAACTAGTTTTTCCTCGTAAATATTATAAGCTACTGTCAGGTCAACTTCAGTCCATTGCTGTACCAAAGTGTAAGCTGCGGGATTAGTTTGAGAGGCGCTGGAAGGCGCTACTTTAATTTGATACACGGTTCCTTGATTACCCGTTGTAAAAGTTCGGGTGTAAAACCGAAGTTGCCCATTAATTGGAATGTTAACCAATGGTGAAGCCAAATAGTCTTCAGAAGTGTTTCCCTGCCCAATATTCTCTCTATTAACATAGGCAGAATTGGCTCCTTGATACACTAGCGGAGGTGTTGGTGGCGCAACGACAGTTGAATTAATACCCCAACGTTGGTTGAGACCAACTCCATTATCAAATACTGCCCAGTTCCCCGTTGATAAAGACCATGTAGTTGATGGCAGCGGAGTAGGTCCTGTGGTCGACTCAAATCCTTCAACGGTTGGTGTAAATTGAGCATAACCAAGCATTGAAAAAAATAATGTCACCAATAGTAAAGTAATTTTTTTCATGAAATGAAAATTTTAGTTGTTTAATTGAGTTTTTTTTGGATTTTGAGTTTCAAATTTAGTAAAAATTATGAAAAAAATAACATTTATATTTTTTTTGGCAAAATAATTGAAGTTATTGTTACTATTTGGTAAACAAAATGTGCCCAAACTTAATTTTCTTATCACTATTTTTGTAATTCAATATGACCTAATGTTAGAAAAAGAAATTATAAATTTTGAGCGTACCGTAATTGTTGGAATTGTTACTCAAAACCAAAGTGAAGACAAACTAAAAGAATACCTAGACGAGCTGGAATTCTTAACTTACACTGCAGGAGGAGAAGTAATTAAACGATTTTCGCAAAAACTCGAAAGACCTAATCCTAAAACTTTTTTAGGTACGGGCAAGATGGAAGAAATACACCTTTACATTAAAGAAAATAATATTTCTACTGTAATTTTTGACGACGAATTGTCCCCTTCCCAACAAAAAAATATTTCCAAAATTCTTGACTGTAAAATTCTGGATCGAACCAATTTAATATTAGATATTTTTGCACAAAGAGCAGAAACTTCATACGCCAGAACTCAGGTCGAATTAGCACAATGTCAGTATTTATTGCCCCGTCTTTCCGGAATGTGGACTCACTTGGAGCGTCAAAAAGGTGGGATCGGTCTTCGTGGTCCCGGAGAAACTGAAATTGAAACAGACCGAAGAATTGTCAGAGACAGAATTGCGCTATTAAAAGAAAAAATCAGAACTATAGACAAGCAAATGTCTATACAAAGAAGTAATCGCGGCGCCATGGTTAGAGTGGCTTTGGTAGGTTATACTAATGTTGGGAAATCTACTTTAATGAATGTTATCAGCAAAAGCGAAGTCTTTGTAGAGAATAAATTATTTGCTACCCTCGACACAACGGTTCGCAAAGTAGTGATTAAAAATCTTCCTTTCTTACTTTCAGATACTGTTGGTTTTATTAGAAAATTACCAACCCAATTAATAGAATCTTTCAAAAGCACACTTGATGAAGTTCGCGAAGCCGATTTGTTACTTCACGTTGTAGATATTTCTCATCCCGATTTTGAAGAACACATTCAATCAGTCAATCAAATTTTATTAGACATTAAAAGCAATGATAAACCAACCATTATGGTTTTTAATAAAATTGATGCCTACCGACATTTACAAATTGATGCTGATGATTTAATTACCGAAAAGACTACCAAACACTATACGCTAGAAGAATGGAAAGCAACGTGGATGAGTAATGTTGGCGAAAAAAATGCGCTGTTCATTTCAGCTACTAACAAGGATAATTTTGAAGAATTCAGAGAAAAAGTATATGAAGCCGTTAGAGAAATTCACATCACGCGATTCCCATACAACAAATTCTTGTATCCCGATTATAAAGATGTAATTGAGGAATAAATAATCCTATTGGAGGTAGTAAATATAACCAAAGTTTAACCATACATTCCAATCGTTAGCCCTGTTCTCCACATAAACCGCAGGATCGGGATTCAGACCATCAACCCAATTGGAAAAGTAATATTGGAACCTCAAATCAACCATCAAATCCGAAAGCTCAGTTAATTTGTATCGGGTTCCGACACTGCCTACTATAGACCAAACTGTACCTCCTTGGTTGGTAGTGGCTCCCATATACTTGATTGGAGTTGTCAATGGAGTATTTAAATTTCCAAGTGTAGAATACGCTTCAGGGTCATAAAAACTAAACTGGCCTCCCAAGCTTAAAAATGGAGCCCATGCACCAATAGTAGAACTGAAGTCTCTAATGCTCAACGGGAAAAACTCGAGCTGCATTCCCACATTGGTTACAGCCGTACTCCCTCTCATCCCTCTCAATTGATTAGCAATTAAAGAGGTTCTGCTCCCATCAACCCATTTGCCAAAATGCTGCAAGTCAGTTTTATTATATGACAATTCACTTCTAAGTTTAAAGTGGTCGTTAAAATAAGTTTCCGGAGTGTAACAATTACACTCAGCTCTATAAGAAAAATTCAAGTAGTGAATAATCCCAATCCCATACCCGGTATTTCCGGCATTTGTTGAAAAATCATGTCGCTCACCATAATCAGATTGAAAGGCAACCGGACCAACTATAGCTCCAATTTCATGGGAGAAACCAAACTGGGCAAAAGTGCTATTTGAAAATGCAAATAACAACAGCGAGGTTATGATAAATTTTTTGGGCATTTGCATACTAATAAGTTCAATTCTCGACAAATATATAAAAACATCATTCAGTTATAAAATAAAATAAAAAATTGTTCATTTATATACGAAAAAAAGCAACAAAAGTTTTAAAAGACAACATTTATTACAACTATCCTCAAATTTTCTTAACATAACTGTAAAAATTCTGAGAATTTAAAAAAACTTTCCCCCCATATTTTTAATAAAATGTATATTTGTCGGAATTTACGAAAACGTTTTCTTAAAAAAATTAAACAGTATATTTTATGTCACAAAGTATTAACGAATTTATCGAATTGGTTGCTAAAAGAAATGCCAATGAGCCTGAATTTATGCAAGCAGTAAAGGAAGTTGCAGAAACGGTAATTCCTTTTATTGAACAAAATAAAAAATACCAAAACAAAATGCTCTTGGAGAGAATGGTAGAACCCGAAAGAGTAATCATGTTCCGCGTGTCTTGGATTGATGACGCCGGTAACACCCAAGTAAACCGCGGTTACAGAATCCAAATGAACTCTGCTATCGGACCTTATAAAGGAGGAATTCGTTTCCACCCATCAGTTAATTTAAGCATCTTGAAATTCTTAGCTTTTGAGCAAACTTTCAAAAACAGTTTGACAACCTTGCCGATGGGCGGAGGAAAAGGCGGTTCTGATTTTGACCCTAAAGGAAAATCAGACAATGAAATCATGAAATTCTGTCAAGCCTTTATGACTGAATTGTCAAAACATATCGGCGCTGATACAGACGTTCCTGCCGGAGATATCGGTGTTGGAGGAAGAGAAGTTGGATATATGTTCGGTCAATACAAAAGATTGAGAAACGAATTCACCGGTGTTTTAACCGGTAAAGGAATTTCTTTCGGTGGTTCATTGATTCGTCCGGAAGCTACAGGTTACGGAGATGTTTACTTTGCCCAAAACATGTTGGCTACCAAAGGAGACAGCTTCACCGGGAAAACTGTAGTGGTTTCAGGTTCAGGAAATGTGGCTCAATACGCTATCCAAAAAGCTACTCAATTAGGCGGAAAAGTAGTAACTGCTTCCGATTCATCAGGATATATCTATGATGCTGACGGATTCGACGCTGAAAAATTAGCTTACATCATGGAAATCAAAAATGTAAACTACGGAAGAATTTCTGATTATTTGAATAAATATCCAAACGCTCAGTTCGTAGCCGGTAAACGCCCTTGGGAAGTAAAATGCGACATCGCCTTGCCTTGTGCAACCCAAAACGAATTGAATGGTGAAGAAGCAAAAACATTAGTAGCTAACGGTTGTATCTGTGTAGCCGAAGGTGCTAACATGCCTTCTACTCCGGAAGCCATCGAAGTATTCTTAAATGCTAAAATTCTTTTCGCTCCGGGTAAAGCTTCTAACGCCGGGGGTGTGGCTACTTCAGGTCTTGAAATGTCACAAAACTCATTGCGTTTGAGCTGGACTTCAGAAGAAGTTGACCAAAGATTAAAAGACATCATGGCCAATATTCACGCCGCTTGTGTGAAATACGGAACTGATGCAAACGGCTATACCGATTACGTTAAAGGCGCCAATATCGCCGGATTCGTTAAAGTAGCTGATGCCATGTTAGCGCAAGGCATCGTATAATTCAAAATACAACCAACCAAAACTTGAAAAATGCTCTCTTTACGAGGGCATTTTTTTTGGATAAAATACCAAAACTATAATTTTTGCGTTTATACTATATTTGTAAACTAATTGTTCTCAAATGAAAAACGGCCTGCTTTATTTATTTGTCTTCATTTTCCAAATCGGTTTTGCACAACAAAATCAAAATTGGAAAGGCTATTTTTCATACAATCAAATCAAAGACCTTTCTGAATCTGCCAATAAAGTATATGCTGCAGCCGAAAACGCTTTATTTATCAAAAATACACTTTCAAGCGACCTGCAAACCATAAACACTATTGAAGGCCTCTCGGGACAAACCATTTCGGCGGTTTATCATAGCGACAACTTCAACAAAACCATCGTCGGATATGAAAACGGACTCATGATTGTAATCAATAATGCCGATGGTTCTATGCTGAATGTAGTTGACATCATCAACAAAAACATCCCTTCCAACATCAAAAAAATAAATCATTTCATGGAATATGACGGTATCGTTTATGTTTCTTGTGATTTTGGTATTGTTCAATATAAATTGGCCACTTTAGAATTTGGAGACACCTATTTTATCGGTCCTAACGGAGAAGAAGTAAAAGTTTATCAAACCGCTGTTTACAATGGCGAAATTTACGCAGTAACCGTTTTTAACGGTATCCGAAAAGCATCAATCACGAATCCTAATTTGAATGATTTTGCCCAATGGGTGGTTTTTGATAACGGTTATTGGAACGGAATAGTTACGTTCAACAACCAATTGGTCGGAATGAACACCAATAACAGAGTCTACAAATACAACGGAAATTTCTATGAAGAAATTGGCAACATAGGACAAACCGGTCTCGAAATCAGGGCAACACCCAATTATTTGGTCGTGACTTCCGCCAATCATGTGTTTATTTATAATTCCTCTTTTATTCAAACAACCCATATTCAGAACACACAGGTTACAGCAGCTCCGGTAACTTTCTCTTGTGCCACTGTCATCAATGAAAATATTTATATCGGCACCAATGAAAACGGAATATTAGCTTCAACCATCAGCAATGCGACCGGCTTCGAATTTATAATGCCCGATGGCCCTTCTAAAAACAATATGTTCGCCATCAATAGTACTTCCTCTAATCTTTGGGCCGTTTACGGTGGTTATGATATTAGCTACAATCCTTATACCTACACCAGCACTGGTCTTTCGGAATTTGGCATTAGTAAATACAACGAAACTTCCGGTTGGCTTAACATTCCTTATTCAGCAGTTTTAGACGCCAAAGCTTTGTCAAAAATAACGGTCAATCCCAATGACGAAACAGAGGTTTACATTAGTTCCTATCACAGTGGCCTATTAAACGTTAAAGAAGACGTCCCAACCACGCTTTTAAACCAATCCAACAGTGCTTTAGAACCCGGATTGGACAGTGGTTCCAGCCCGAGTATCAGAATTAACGGAACCGCTTTTGATTCGCAAGGCAATCTTTGGGTAACCAACAGCAAAGTCAACAATCAACTTAAAGTTTTAAAATCGGGCGGACAATGGCAATCTTTTGACATGGAAAATATATTGGATAGTCCGGTTGCCTCCAACTTAAACAAAATCGTTATTGATAAATCGGGCACTAAGTGGATTGCTTCCAATATCGACGGAGTTATTGCCTATAATGAAAGTGCCGGCGTGTTCAAAAAAATGACCGAAGGAACCGACGTAGGGAATCTTCCTTCGAAAGATGTCAGAGCCATCGCCATTGACAATCGAAACCAACTTTGGATAGGCACCAACCGCGGACTCCGTATTTTACCCAGCACCAGCAGCTATAACAACCCCGATCAAATGAGAGCCAACGCCATCATTATTTTGGAAGACGACTTAGCCCAAGAACTTTTATACGAACAATTCATCACCGACATAGCCGTGAATGGTTCCAATCAAAAATGGATCAGTACCGGTGACTCAGGGGTTTTTCTTTTTTCGCCTAACGGACAAGAAACTATTTACCATTTCACCAAAGACAACTCTCCTTTACCAAGCAATGTGGTCAATGACGTCGAAATCAATGCCGAAACCGGAGAGGTTTTTTTTGCTACCGATAAGGGATTGGTTTCTTTTCAAGGCGCTTCGACCAAACCTGCCGATGATTTGAAGGATGTTTACATTTATCCCAATCCGGTTCGCCCTGAATACGTAGGCACAGTTAAAATAGCCGGACTGATTTCAAAAGCCAATATCAAAATTACCGATATCGAAGGGAACTTGGTTTACGAAACCACTTCGGAAGGCGGAACCATCGAATGGGATACCACCGCTTTTGGCAAATACAAAGTGGCTTCGGGCGTGTACATGGTTTTTATAGCCGCCGAAGATGCTTCAGAAACCGCCGTTAAAAAAGTGATGATAATTCGATAACTTCGTACTTCAAACTTCGTAAATCGCCTTTTTTAGATGCTCGTCAAAACCAAAGCCATCGTCATTTCTTCGCTAAAATATCAGGAAAAAAGCCTGATAGTGAAATGCTTTACTTTGAGTGACGGACTAAAAAGTTATTTTGTACCCAATGCTTTTTCGGCTAAAAAATCAAATCAAAAAATAGCCTATTTCCAACCTTTGACACTATTGGAAATCGAAGCCAATCACAAAAACAAAGGCACACTCGAACACTTCAAGGAAATCAAACTCGCCTCGGCTTACCAAACCATCAATACCGATATTATCAAAAGCACTATAGTCATTTTTCTTTCCGAAGTACTGCACCACAGCATTCAAGAAGAAGAAAAAAACGAAGGCTTATTTACTTTTCTGGAAACGGCTTTACTTTGGCTCGACACCCACGAAGAAACGGCCAATTTTCATTTAATTTTGCTGTTGGAAATCACCAAATTTCTGGGATTTTATCCCGACACAACCGACATCGAAGGCAACTATTTTGAAATGAATGACGGTATTTTTAGTCCATTTCTCGGAACAAGCTGCCTCTCCGAACACGAAACCCATCTGTTCAAAAAACTCATCGATTTAAAATTTGACAGCAACCAAAAGGTCTTCGCCGGTATCGAACGCCAAATGTTACTCAAAATCCTACTCAACTACTACACCATTCACCTCGAAGGCTTCAAAAAACCTAAATCACTCGAAGTTTTAAAGGAAGTTTTTGCTTAAAATTATCTGGGCGTTACCCTTCGGGTCGCGCTTTCCACTACAATCTTTTTTTATCCCATGAGTGCTATCAAGGGATTTTTTGACAAAAAAAGGATTTTCGTTGCAATCGCTAACGCAAAAACTCCTAACTCATAACTTATAACTCACAACTATTTATTACTTTCGCAAACTGATTTAAGAAAACGACAAAAATGAGTACTAAGTTTACTGAATACAAAGGACTTGACTTACCTACCGTAGCCTCGGAAGTCCTTGATTTTTGGAAAAAAAATAACGTCTTTGAACAAAGTGTAACTTCGCGTGAAGGTGCCACACCGTATGTGTTTTTTGAAGGTCCACCGTCTGCGAATGGTTTGCCCGGAATTCACCACGTAATGGCGCGCGCCATCAAAGATATTTTTTGTCGTTACAAAACCCAAAAAGGGTTCCAAGTTAAGCGAAAAGCCGGTTGGGATACACACGGTTTGCCGGTTGAATTGGGTACCGAAAAAGAATTAGGCATCACCAAAGAAGACATCGGAAAAACCATCTCGGTAGAAGAATATAACGAAGCGTGTAAACGTACAGTAATGCGCTATACCGATGTGTGGAACGACTTGACCGAAAAAATGGGTTATTGGGTAGATATGGAAAATCCATACGTGACTTACAAATCCAAATACATGGAAACCGTTTGGTGGTTGTTGAAACAAATCTACAACAAGGATTTGATGTACAAAGGTTACACCATTCAACCTTACTCTCCAAAAGCAGGAACCGGATTGTCATCAAACGAAGTCAATCAGCCGGGAAGCTACAGAGATGTAACCGATACTACTGTCGTAGCACAATTCAAAACAAAAGCCGAAACATTACCCAACTTTTTGCAAGGTTTTGGCGAGGTACACATTTTGGCTTGGACGACAACACCATGGACTTTGCCTTCAAATACCGCTTTGACCGTTGGTCCGAAAATAGATTATGTTTTGGTGGAAACTTTCAATCAATACACTTATCGTCCGATTAAAGTAATTTTAGCCAAAAACCTTGTTGAAAAACAATTCGGAAAAGGATTTTTTGTTTCAACCGAAGCTTCCGATTTTGAAAATTTTAAAGAAGGCGATAAAAAAATCCCATACCAAATTCTTGTCGAATGTAAAGGTGCCGATTTAGTAGGCATTCGTTACGAGCAGTTGATGCCATTGGCTCAACCTTATCAAAATCCTGAAAATGCCTACCGGGTAATTTCGGGCGATTTCGTTACTACCGAAGACGGAACCGGAATTGTACACACTGCGCCGACCTTTGGTGCCGATGATGCTAAAGTAGCCAAAGAAGCTACACCGGAAGTGCCGCCGATGTTAGTGTTGGACGAAAA
>NZ_CAMLRU010000043.1 GCF_946482535.1 uncultured Flavobacterium sp. | reverse complement strand
GATAAACATTCCGATAAGGAAACCTAAATCTCCAATTCTGTTCATGATGAAGGCTTTTTTTGCCGCATCGTTGTACGGTTGGTTTTTATACCAGAAACCGATTAACAAATATGAACACAATCCAACACCTTCCCAACCGATGAACATTACTAATAAGTTGCTTCCGATGACCAACGTAATCATGAAGAATACGAATAGGTTTAAGTAAGCAAAGAACTTGTGCATGTTCTCATCATCGTGCATATAGCTGATAGAGTAGAGGTGAATTAACGAACCGATTCCGGTTACGAACAACAACCACAATAGTGACAATTGGTCTAATAAAATGCCAAAGTCTAATTTGAAGTTGCTCACTTGAATCCAATCGAATAAAGAAATTTCGAACGGCTTTCCGTTTTGGTTCAATTGGGCAAAAAAGCAAATACTCAATAAGAACGAAACCACTACGGTTAGCGTTCCGATGGCGCCGGATACATTTCGGCTTACTTTACTACCCAAGAAAACATTGAAAAGAAATCCAACAAATGGAGATAAAAGTAATACTAAAGCTAAATTTGTTTCCATTCCCGATTATCCTTTTAAATTCTTTAAATTATCAATATCAATCGATCCTAAGTTACGGAATACCGAAACTAAGATGGCCAAACCAACCGCTACTTCCGCTGCGGCAACCGCCATCGAAAAAAATACAAATACTTGTCCTTCGGCGTCTTGATGGTACGTTGAAAAAGCTACAAACAATAAGTTCACCGCGTTCAACATGATTTCAATCGACATGAAAACGATGATGGCATTTCGGCGGTACAACACTCCAAAAACTCCGATACAGAAAAGCAGTACCGAAAGGAAGATGTAGTTTTCTATTCCTATTTCATTTAAAATATTGTTCATTATTTTTTCTCCGTTTTTTCTTTTTTAGACAATAAAACTACCCCAATCATCGCGGCCAACAATAAGATGGAAGCAAATTCGAATGGTACCATGTATTCGTTCAACAAGATGTTTCCTAATTTTTTAATCGATTGGAAATCTTCGCCCGACGTATCGTATTCGCCCATGATGGTTTTCGAATTGATAAAGATGGTCACCAAAACAATACTCATCAAAATAAAAACAACGATAGCGCCCAATCTGGTAATTCTAGGTTTGTGGACTTCGTTTTCCTTATTTAAATTCATTAACATGATGGTGAACAGGAAGAGTACCATAATCGCGCCCGAATACACTATAATGTGAACAATCGCTAAGAACTGCGCGTTGAATAACAAGTAATGACCGGCAATAGAGAAGAAACAAAGTACAAGGTAAATCGCACTGTGAATCGGGTTTTTACTGTAAATGGTTAAAAACGCCGTGGCCAACGTAATGGCTGCTAAAAAGTAGAAAGTAATTAAGATAGGCGACATTAGTTAGCGTTTTTAAGTTGAGTATTTTTTATAGCCATTTCTAACGGCATCACCAATTTGTCTTTTCCGAAAATAAAATCTTCACGGTCGTATTGTGCCGGAACTAATTCCTTAGAAATGGTTAGGTAGATAGCGTCTTTCGGACAAGCTTCTTCACACAAACCGCAGAAAATACAACGCAACATGTTGATTTCGTAGATTTCGGCATATTTTTCTTCGCGGTACAAATGCTCTTCGCCTTTTTTGCGCTCGGCAGCCTTCATGGTGATGGCTTCGGCCGGACAAGATAAAGCACACAAACCGCAAGCCGTACAGTTTTCACGACCTTGTTCGTCGCGTTTCAACATGTGACGACCACGATATACCGGGCTAAAAGCACGGACTTGCTCAGGATAATGAATCGTAGCTTTTTTTCTGAAAAAGTGTTTGATGGTAATGAGTAAGCCTTTGATAATGGCTACCAAATAAAGGCGCTCCAGGAACGTCATTTCCTTATTGGAAACCTGCTTCTTTTTGCCTGAAAGCGATATACTTTGAATTGCTGTTGACATAGTTTCTTATTTAAAAGCTAAAATGCAAATTCCGGTTATTATAATGTTCACGATAGAAAGCGGAATTAAAATCTTCCAACCCAAATTCATCAATTGATCGTATCTGAAACGAGGTATCGTCCAACGAACCCACATATAGAAGAAGATGAAGAAACAGATTTTGGCAAATAAAACTCCGATTCCGATAACATTGGCGGTATTGGCACCAACATTATCAATCATCCATTGCATGCCCGGATAGTTGTAACCTCCGAAATAAAGGATGGCCAAAATCGCAGAAGAGATAAACATATTAGCGTATTCGGCAAACAAATAGAATCCCATTTTCATGGAAGAATATTCGGTGTGGTAACCACCAATTAATTCCGATTCACATTCCGCTAAGTCGAAAGGCGTACGGTTGGTTTCCGCGAAAGCGCAGATTAAGAAGATTAAGAATCCTACCGGTTGGTAGAACACATTCCAGTTCATTCCGGCTTGTTGTTCCGAGATTTCTTTTAAGCTCAAAGTTCCGGTCATCATCAATAAAGCAATCATCGATAATCCCATGGCTACTTCATAAGAAACCATTTGCGAAGCGGCACGAACCGCACCCATCAACGAGAATTTATTGTTAGACGCCCAACCTCCAATCATGATACCGTAAACCCCAACCGAAACTACCCCGAAGATGTACAATAAAGCAACATCAATATCGGTAGCTTGTAATTGCACGGTTCTTCCGAAGACTTCTAATTGGTCGCCCCACGGTATAACGGCACTGGTCATTAAGGCCGTACTCATGGCAATGGCCGGACCAACGAAGAATAAAAATTTATTAGGCGTATTCGGTTCGAATTCTTCTTTAGCAAATAATTTCATACCATCGGCCAAAGGTTGTAACAATCCACCCCAACCCGCGCGGTTTGGTCCGACACGGTCTTGCAAAAAGGCGGCTACTTTACGTTCGGCCCAAGTAGAATACATTGCCATAATCATGGTAATGGCAAATACGGTTACGATAACCACACTCTTTTCTATGATGAAAGCACTATCCATTATTTCTTAGTGTTTATTGGGTTACCGTCTATTTTTTCGTTGTAATCGATTTCGGCCATACTGATTTTTTTACGGTCTTCTTCGCGACCCATCAAGATGCCTTTTTCGGTTTCAATCACTACTTTTTCTATAGTGTTGTATTTTTTGTTTTGGTTGATAACCGAATCTTTTTCAAATTGACGCGGTCCTTCGATTACCCAATCCGAAACCTCTTTTTTGTCGAAACGACAAGTATTACAGATAAAATCTTCTACTTCGTGGTATTCGTCTTTGCGAGCGGTTACTCTTTGGATTTCGTTACCGAACATCCATAAAGTAGTTTTCCCGCAACAACCCGGAGTCGTACATTCTCTGTGGGCATTGAACGGTTTGTTGAACCAAACTCTCGATTTGAATCGGAAAGTCTTATCGGTTAAAGCACCAACCGGACAAACATCAATCATATTTCCGGAGAATTCGTTGTCGATAGCTGCGGATACACAAGTCGAAATTTGAGAGTGATCACCGCGATTTAATACACCGTGAACACGCTTGTCGGTCAATTGATCGGCTACTTCCACGCAACGTTGACAAACAATACAACGGTTCATGTGCAATTGAATTTTGTCGCCGATATCTTCCGGTTCGAAAGTTCTCTTTTCTTCAATGAAACGTTGTTGTAGTTTTCCGTGTTCGAAACTCAAATTCTGCAAATCACATTCGCCTGCCTGGTCACAAACCGGGCAATCGAGTGGGTGATTGATCAAAAGGAATTCGGTTACGGCTTTGCGTGCTTCGGCTACTCTGTCCGATTTTTTGCTGGCTACTTCCATACCGTCCTGACAACCGGTTACGCAAGACGCAACAAGTTTCGGCATAGGTCTTGGATCGGCTTCGCTACCTTTGGTAACGTCAACCAAGCAACAACGACATTTACCGCCGGTTCCTTTTAATTTAGAATAATAGCACATGGCCGGCGGAACAGATTCTCCGCCAATCATACGAGCAGCTTGCAGGATAGTGGTTCCCGGTGCTACTTCAATTTCTTGACCGTCTATGGTTACTTTCATAATATTAGTTGTTGGTTGTCGGTTGTTGGTTGTTGGTTTTCCTTCAACTATCAACGAGAACCTTTTTTTACTTATACTGTTTGTTTTGCAACTAAATGTTTTACTTTTTCAAAGGGTTCGTGAACGAAATGGTCACGATTCTTTACTTTTTCAGGGAAACGAATATGGTATTCAAATTCATCTCTGAAGTGACGAATGGCAGCTGCCACCGGCCATGAAGCCGCATCACCTAAAGGACAAATCGTATTTCCTTCGATTTTAGATTGGATGCTCCACAATAATTCGATGTCTTCTTCGCGTCCTTGTCCGTTTTCGATTCTCCACAACACTTTTTCTAACCAACCCGTTCCTTCACGACATGGGGTACATTGACCACAACTTTCGTGATGATAGAATCTGGAGAAATTCCAAGTGTTGCGCACGATACAAGCTCTGTCATCATATACTATAAATCCGCCCGAACCTAACATGGAACCGGTCGCAAAACCACCATCGGATAAACTTTCGTACGTCATCAAACGGTCTTCGCCTGCTGCGGTTTTGTAGATTAAATTGGCCGGTAAAATCGGCACCGAAGAACCTCCGGGCACTAAAGCTTTCAAAGGTCTGTCGGTTTGCATACCGCCACAATATTCGTCGGAATTCATGAATTCGTATACCGATAATCCTAACTCGATTTCGTAAACGCCTTGGTTTTTAATGTTTCCGGAAGCCGAAATTAATTTGGTTCCCGTAGAACGCCCGATTCCGATTCCGGCATAATCAGCTCCTGAATTATTGATAATCCAAGGCACAGCCGAAATGGTTTCTACGTTGTTTACTACGGTTGGATTTTGCCACAAACCTTTCACCGCCGGGAATGGTGGTTTCAAACGAGGATTGCCTCGGTTCCCTTCTAAGCTTTCGATTAGTGCTGTTTCTTCTCCGCAGATGTAGGCACCGCCACCAATTTGGACAAACAATTCCAAATCATAGCCTGAGCCTAATATATTTTTACCCAACCAACCGGCCGCTTTGGCTTCGGCGATGGCTCTTTCTAAAATTTTATACACCCACATGTATTCACCACGAATATAAATGTAGGATAGGTTGGCACCCAAAGCATAACTCGAGGTAATCATTCCTTCAATCAAAAGATGCGGAATGTATTCCATTAAGTAACGGTCTTTGAAAGTTCCCGGTTCCGACTCATCGGCATTACACACCAAGTGTCTTGGGTTGCCCGATTTTTTATCGATAAAACTCCATTTCATTCCGGCCGGGAAACCGGCACCGCCACGACCGCGTAATCCTGAAGTTTTTACTTCTTCGACTACTTCATCCGGAGTCATTTTTTTCAGGGCTTTTTCCACTGAAGCATAACCACCTTCACGACGATACACTTCATAGGTTTTGATGCCCGGAACATTGATTTTGTCTAATAATATTTTTCTTCCCATGATACTATTTATCGTGTAAAGTGATTTTTCCGTCTTTGCAATCTTGAATCAACTGATCCACTTTTTCTTTGGTCAAATGTTCTTGGTAGAAATCGCCCAACTGCATCATTGGGGCATAACCACAAGCGCCCAAACATTCAACGCCGCGGACTTCAAACATCCCATCAGCCGTTGGTTCACCGATGCCTACGCCCAATTTTTCGCAAGTGTAATCCATCAAATCTTCCACGCCGTTTTGACAACAGGCAGCGGTTTGACAAAATTCGAACATGTATTTCCCAATCGGTCGTTGGTTGAACATGGTGTAAAAAGTAACCACTTCGTATACTTCGATGGGTAATATTTCAAGAATTTCGGCTACTTTGTTTTGCAATTCTATGCTCAACCAGTTGTCGTGAGCATCTTGAACTTCGTGCAAAACCGGCAATAGTGCTGATTTCTTTTTATCGGCGGGATAATGACTGATTAACTCATTGATGCGAGCCATCAACGGTTCAGTAATGTTTATCTCTTGTTTGATATGTGATCTTTCCATAATTCTTAAGCGTCTAATTCGCCGGCAATTACATTTAAACTTGATAAAATAACGATAGCGTCTGATAGCATACCGCCTTTAATCATTTCAGTGTAAGCTTGGTAATAGATATAACAAGGTCTTCTGAATTTTAAACGGTATGGTGTTCGACTTCCGTCGGTAATTAAATAGAATCCTAATTCCCCATTTCCGCCTTCTACCGCATGATAGATTTCGTCTACCGGAACCGGCACTTCACCCATCACAATTTTGAAGTGATAAATTAAGCTTTCCATATTGGTGTAAACGTCTTCTTTCGGTGGTAAATAATAATCGGGAACGTCAGCGTGAATTGGTCCTTCCGGTAATTTTGCCAAGGCTTGTTTGATGATGCTCAAACTTTCCCAAACTTCGGCATTACGAACACAAAAACGGTCGTAAGTATCACCCGATTTTCCAACCGGAATATCAAATTCAAAATCTTCATAAGAAGAATACGGTGCGGCTTTACGAACGTCATAATCAATACCGGCTGCTCTTAAATTTGGTCCGGTTAATCCATATTGCATGGCTTTTTCAGCTGAAATTGGACCAACATTAACGGTTCTGTCAATGAAGATTCTGTTTCTTTCGAATAGGTTTTCGAATTCTTTCCAGGCTACCGGAAATTCTTCTAAGAAAGTATTTAACTTTTTGAACGCTTCGTCAGACCATTCTCTTTCGAAACCGCCAATTCTTCCCATGTTAGTAGTCAAACGAGCGCCACAAATTTCTTCATAAATCTCGTATACTTTTTCTCTGAATTGGAATACATAAAGGAAACCGGTATAAGCTCCGGTATCTACTCCTAAAATCGAATTACAAATCAAATGGTCTGTAATTCTCGCCAATTCCATCACAATCACTCTTAAATATTGGGCACGTTTCGGGACTTCAATATTCAATAATTTTTCCACGGTCATCCACCAAGCCATGTTGTTGATAGGCGAAGAACAATAGTTCATACGGTCGGTCAAAACGTTGATTTGGTAAAACGGACGATTTTCGGCGATTTTTTCAAAAGCTCGGTGAATGTAACCAACGGTTGGTTCGGCATCCAAGATTCTTTCTCCGTCCATCAATAAGATGTTTTGGAAAATTCCGTGCGTAGCCGGGTGCGTTGGTCCAAGGTTTAGTATAGAGAGTTCGCTTCCGTCTTCGTTGCGAGTCTTTTCGATGATTTTAGCATAGCGATGCTCCGGTGATAATAATAAATCTGACATTTATAATGCTGTATTTATTTAACAATTAGCAGGTGTTCTTCCGAAGAATCGATCGTCTTTATCGGTTCTTCCGCTGTCTTCCATTGGGAATTCCTTTCGCATCGGATGAGAGACCATTTCTTCCATATTCAAAATGCGTTTGAGTTGTGGATGTCCTTTGAAATTGATTCCGAAGAAATCCCAAGCTTCTCTTTCCATCCAATTGGCACACAAGAATAGGTCGGTTACAGTATCTACTTCCGCCGGATCGGGCAAGAAAGTTTTTACTCGGATTCTAACATTTTCAATCCAATTGTGTAATTGATAAACCACAGCAAATTGGTGGTTTTCATAGTTGTCAGGGAAATGGATTCCGGTTAAATCGGTTAAGAAATGGAAGTTTAAATCTTCTTGTTCTTTCAAAAAGCGAATCACTTCGTGTATGGTACTTGGTGTAGCTTCAAAAGTGAAAATATCGCGTTTCATTTCAAAGTTTAATACGTTATTACCGAAGGCTTGCGCTAATTTGTCTTGTATATAAGCAGTTTCTAAAGCCATATTATAGGTTGTAAGAAGCTAATAATTCTTTGTATTCCGGTGAGTTTCTGCGACGCACGGATTCGTTTTTCACCAATTCTTGGAGTTGCATTACGCCATCTACAATTTGCTCCGGTCTAGGCGGACAACCCGGCACGTAAACGTCAACAGGGATTACTTTGTCAATGCCTTGCAAAACAGAATAAGTGTCGAATACACCACCTGAGGAAGCACAAGCACCTACAGCGATTACCCATCTTGGTTCCGACATTTGTTCGTAAACCTGACGTAAAATCGGTGCCATTTTTTTAGAAATAGTTCCCATTACCATGAGCATATCGGCTTGACGAGGCGAGAAACTTACTCTTTCCGAACCAAAACGCGCTAAATCGTAGTGAGAAGCCATTGTTGCCATAAATTCAATTCCGCAACAAGAAGTTGCGAACGGCAATGGCCAAAGGGAATTAGCTCTGGCTAATCCGACAACATCGTTTAATTTAGTTGCGAAGAAACCTTCACCAACTACTCCTTCCGGCGGAGCTACCATATCTGGTTTTGTAGTACTCATAGCAATTATTTTTTTATTCCCATTCTAATGCTTTCTTCTTGATAATATAGAAGAAGCCAACTAATAAAAGTGACATGAAAATAACCATTTTAATCATTCCTTCGATGCCTAAAGCTTTGAAATTGATGGCCCAAGGATATAGGAAAATTACCTCTACGTCAAAAAGGACAAAAAGGATGGCGACTAAGAAATATTTTACCGAAAAAGGGATTCTGGCATTTCCGACCGATTCAATACCACATTCGAAGTTTTTGTCTTTGCTTTTGGAATGTCTCTTCGGACCTAAAAAACTAGAGCCTATAATAGTTAAGACCACGAATCCTACGGCTAAACCTGCTTGCATCAGGATTGGTAAATAATCTAATTGATTAGACTGCATAACGCTCAAAATTAGAAGTAAATTAAAATAGCCACAAATATACATCGCATTATTTAATTCGCAAAAATCAGAGGTAAACCTTTGACATTTATTGGGCTAAAAATGTTTATTTAAACTGATTTTAAATAAGGAGGTTAGTCCATAAAAAAACGTCCCGAAATTTTCGGGACGTTGGATCATTCTAGGTAATCAAAAAATAATATATATTAGTCTTCGATAGTCACTACCTGAGCGGCTACTTTACCTTTTCTTCCTTCTTCTTCTTCGTAAGATACTTTGTCTCCTTCGTTTAAACCGTCTGATTTAATTCCGGTAGCATGTACGAAAATGTCTTTTCCTGTTTCATCGTCAGTAATAAAACCGTAACCTTTTGATTCATTGAAGAATTTAACTTTACCTGTGCGCATTTTGTAATAAAAAAAAATTAATAATGCCCAAAGATATACTTATTTGCGACATAGCCAACAAAAATCAATTAAAAACTTAAATTTTTTTCAATATTTTCAAATTATAATTGAATGATTTTCAATGCAATATTTGAACTATTCTAAATCCATCAACAAAAAAAGCAATTATTTATAAATTTTTAAATAATTGCTTTCTCTGAAAATGCGAATTTGATATTTATTGAGGTAAGTCTAATTTTATATACAATTCTTTCAATTGCGCTTCATCTATGGCAGATGGTGCATCTATCATGACATCGCGTCCGGAATTGTTTTTAGGGAAAGCGATAAAATCTCGAATGGTTTCTTGACCGCCTAAAATGGCTACCAATCTATCTAAACCGAAAGCCAAACCACCATGTGGCGGTGCCCCAAATTGGAAGGCATTCATTAAGAATCCGAATTGGGCTTCGGCTTGTTCAGGAGTGAATCCTAAAAGCGTAAACATTCTGCTTTGTAACTCTTTATCGTGAATTCTGATAGAACCACCGCCAATTTCGTTTCCGTTTAAAACCATGTCATAAGCATTGGCACGTACTTTTCCGGGTTCGGTTTCGATGAGTTTCATGTCTTCCGGTTTAGGCGAAGTGAATGGATGGTGCATCGCGTGATAACGACCGCTTTCTTCGTCCCATTCTAATAGTGGAAAATCTACTACCCATAATGGAGCGAATTCGTCCGGTTTTCTCAAACCTAAACGTGTAGCTACTTCCATACGCAAGGCAGAAAGTTGGGTTCTGGTTTTATGGGCGTTGCCTGAAAGCACTAAAATCAAATCACCGGCTTTTGCATTGGTGGCTTCAGCCCATTTTTTCAAATCGTCTTGGTCGTAGAATTTATCCACCGAAGATTTGAACGTTCCGTCTTCTTCACATTTTACATACACCATTCCGGATGCGCCCACTTGCGGACGTTTTACCCAATCAATCAAGGCATCAATTTCTTTACGTGTGAAAGAAGCACAACCCGGCGCAGCAATACCAACCACCAATTCGGCCGAATTAAACACGGCAAAATCTTTGTGTTGGGCTACAGCATTTAATTCTCCGAATTTCATTTCGAAACGAATATCCGGTTTGTCATTACCGTAGGTTTTCATGGCGTAATCGTAAGTCATTCGGGGGAATTGAGCGACTTCAACGCCTTTTAATTCTTTTAATAAATGGCGTGTCAATCCTTCAAAAACATTTAGAATATCTTCTTGCTCTACAAATGCCATTTCGCAATCGATTTGGGTGAATTCCGGTTGTCTGTCGGCACGCAAATCTTCGTCACGGAAACATTTTACGATTTGGAAATATTTGTCCATGCCGCCTACCATCAACAATTGTTTGAAAGTTTGAGGCGATTGCGGTAAGGCGTAAAATTGTCCTTCGTTCATACGACTCGGCACCACAAAATCTCTCGCGCCTTCCGGTGTTGATTTGATTAAATAAGGCGTTTCCACTTCGCAAAAATCTAAATCGGATAAATACTTACGCACTTCCATCGCCACTTTGTGACGGAAAAGCAAGGAGTTTTTTACGGGATTTCTTCGGATATCTAAATAGCGGTATTTCATTCGAATGTCTTCGCCACCATCCGTTTCATCTTCCATAGTAAAGGGTGGAAGAATAGAAGCATTCAGTAAAGTCAATTCTGAAACTAAGATTTCAATATCACCCGTGGCCATATTCGGGTTTTTGGACTCACGCTCAATAACAGTTCCTTTGACTTGAATTACAAATTCTCTTCCGAGAGATTTGGCATTTTCAAAAACGGTTTTGTCGGTTCTTTGTTCGTCAAAAATTAATTGTGTTACCCCGTAACGATCGCGCAAATCCACCCAAACCATAAAACCTTTATCGCGCGATTTTTGAACCCAACCGGCAAGTGTAACTTCTTTATTGATATCAGTGGCATTTAATTGGCCACAATTATGACTTCTATACATCAGAATAATTTTTGGCAAAAGTAAAAAACTTATACCAATTAAACGATTGAAGTGTTGAATCAAATTTAAGTTAATCTTTAATTTTTGAACGAACAAAACAAGTATATTTGATTTCTTAAAAAATTAAACACATAACTTATGAAGAAAATAATCAGCTTTTTTTTAACAGTAATGATTTCCACTATGGCTATTGCTCAGGAAACCATGACTTTTCAGGCAGAAATTACCAATAAAAACGGCAACACACTTTCTATTAAAAGCGGAAGAGAAACCGTTCAAAAAATTGAAGCCGATGAGAAAGGTAATTTTAAAGCTACTTTTCCTATCAAAGAAGGTTTATATCAATTGTTTGACGGAGTAGAATATGCCAATTTGTTTTTGAAAAATGGGTACGATTTGAAGATGACCATGGATGCTACTCAATTTGATCAAAGTATTGCCTTTACCGGAAATGGTGCTGAAGAAAACAATTTTTTGGCTAAAAGAACATTACAGGAAAGCGAAATCGATTTTCAATCGATGTTAGAGTTGGATGCAGAAGGATTCAAAAAAGCTTCGGAAGAATTAAAAACCACACAAATTGCCAGTTTAGAAGCGGCAAAAATAGATGCCAATTTGAAGGACATGTTGAAGAAAGGAACCGAGGCAAACGTTGGTCAATTGCAACAATACTATACGATGTCGTTGGCCAAGAAAAAAATGAACAATGTAGCGGCACCTAATTTTGACTTTGAAAATCACAAAGGCGGAAATACTACTTTGGAAAGTTTAAAAGGAAAGTATGTTTATGTTGATTTATGGGCTACTTGGTGCGGACCATGCAGAGCAGAGATTCCTTCTTTAAAGAAAATGGAAGAAACCTTTCATGGTAAAAACATTGAATTTGTAAGCATCTCTATTGATTCCGAAAAGGATTATGAGAAATGGAAAACCTTTGTTACCGAAAAGGCATTGACCGGAACACAATTGTATGCCGCCAAAGCGAACCAAACGGAATTTGTTAAAGCATTTGAAGTGAATTCGATTCCAAGATTCATATTAATTGACCCTAAAGGTATTGTAGTGGATGCAGATGCGAAAAGACCATCAGATCCGAGACTGCAAGAACAATTGAATAAGTTACTGAACTAAACCTCAGTAAAATCAATACTTAAGCCGCCTTTTTAGGCGGTTTTTTTGTGGCTGTTAAAAAATTCCAATGTTAAGTTTTCATCCAATGTTACCAAATTGTTAAGTAAAAGTTTTTTTATTGTAAAATAAATTATAGCTTTGTTATGTAATTATGAACAACTTAAACCTACGATTATGAAAAAGATATTGATTTTAGGAGCATTTTTAATCTCAGGATTCGGTTTTGCTCAAACAGCGAAACCTTATTTGGAGCAAGAAGGAGATTTAGTAAAAGCAACCTATTACTATGAAAATGGTAAAGTGCAACAACAAGGTTATTTTAAAGACGGAAAGATTACCGGACAATGGGTAGCCTATGATGAAAACGGAAATAAAAAATCTATCGGAGAATACTCTAACGGAGAAAAAACCGGAAAATGGTTATTCTGGAATGACAAGTCTTTAAGCGAAGTGGATTACTCTAATAGCCGAATAGCTACAGTTAAAACATGGACGCAACAAGCGATTGTAAACAAATAATAGTTAATTATTATAATCAAAAAAAAGGAACTCATTTGAGTTCCTTTTTTTATGGGTATATATTAATATTAAGCTTCGATAGCTTTTCTTCTTTCTCTTCGATCACGCAACCAGTATTTGGTTCGTTTCACCAAGAAGAACATTACCGGTACCATTACTAGGGTTAGGATAGTGGCATAAGTCAATCCGAAGATAATCGTCCATGCCAATGGTCCCCAGAAAATTACGTTGTCACCACCCATGTACAAGTGCGGATTTAAATCGGTAATCAATCCGAAGAAGTCAAAGTTCAATCCGATAGCTAACGGAATCAAACCTAATACTGCTGTTAAAGCGGTTAACAATACCGGACGCAAACGCGATTTTCCACTTTCAATAATCACTTCTTTGATTTCTTCCAGCGATAAATCATCATGACTTTCAACGGCTTTGTCTGCTACTTTTTTGTCTAATAACAAGACGAAGAAGTCCATCAATACGATTCCGTTCTTTACTACAATTCCCGCCAAGGAAATAATTCCCATCATGGTCATTAAGATAACAAAATCCATATTGGCAATGACATAACCATAGAAAACACCACTGAAACTCAGCAATACGGTGAACAAAATCACGATGGTTTTAGAAACTGAGTTAAACTGTAACACAATAATGATGGTAATTCCGGCCATGGCTAAGAATAACGCATACATCAAGAAACTTTGGTTTTTACCTTGCTCTTCTTGTACACCTGAGAAAGAATAAGTGATGCCTTTTGGCAATTCGTATCCTTTTAATTCGGTAGCAATTTGCTTGGTGATTTCGTCTCCGTTATAACCGGTCAAAACGTTAGAGTAAATCGTCATGATGCGTTTGTACCCTTTTCTTTTGATTTGGTTATAAGTATAGGTTTTCTCAGTTTCAGAAACAGCCGAAATAGGCACTTGAACGATTTGACCATTGTTTTGGTTTCTGAAAGTCAACGATTGATTGAACAAAATATTCTCATTCTTGCGTTGGTCTTCCTGCATACGCACTACAATATTGTAATCGTCATCGCCTTCTTTATAAGTCGAAATTTCTTGTCCGTAAACTGAACGACGCAAATTGAAACCTAATTGTCCGGTTGAAACGCCGGCACTTCCTGCATTAACTCGGTCAACGGTAACTTCGAGTTCCGGACTTTGTTTGTTCACATCAACGCTTAGTTTTTCAATACCCGGAATGTTTTTGCTGTTGATAAAAGCAATCATTTTATCCGCTTGGGCAATCATTTCGTCATAATCGGAACCGGTTAATTGTACCGAAATAGGATAACCCGCCGGCGGACCATTGGCATCTTTTTCAACGGTAACTATCGCTCCGGCAATGCCTTTTACTTTCCCGCGGATTTCTTCCAACACGTCGGAAGTATTGATGCCTTGACGGAATTTAAACTCCGAGAAGTTCACCGTAACTTTACCTTTAAAAGGAGTTTCCGAAGCCGAACCGGCATCTACATTCGGATTTCCGGCACCTACACCAACCTGAGAAACGATACTTTCGGCTAAGAAATTTTCGTTGGTTTTTGGGTCAACGTATTTGCTCAAGATATTGATTACTTGTTTTTCTACATATAAGGTAGCTTTGTTGGTTTTTTCAATATCAGTTCCTTGCGGATATTCGATATAAACAATCGCTTGATTCGGGATATTATCCGGGAAGAACAATACTTTTCTCGGGAATACGCCTAATAGAATAAAGGATAAAAACAACATTCCAATGATACTTCCCAGAGCAATCCAGGCATTTCTTCCGGTTAAGATTTTGGCCAAAAAGCGTTTGTATTTTTCTTCCATTCTCGGGAAGAAATTGTGTTGGAAATCTTGGGTCCATTGGTACAATTTGATTTTATACAACCACATTAATCCCAAGGAAATCAAAGCTAAGTGCCCAATTCCTCTTCCTAATTTTGAATCGTATACATTTCCGATAACCACAAAAATAACCGCGATAATGCCGAAAATAATCGAGTAAGTTTTGGCCGAACGGTTGGTTACATTTCGGTCTTCAATATCCATAGAACCACCTGTCATGGCTGCATTGACAATCATCGCTACAAATAATGAGGCGCCAAGCGTAACCGAAAGGGTCAATGGGAAATAAATCATGAATTTACCCATCGTTCCAGGCCACAATGCAAATGGTAAAAAGGCCATCAAAGTGGTTGCCGTTGAGGAAATTACCGGCCAAGCGATTTCGCCAATCCCGATTTTCGATGCTTGAATACGCGGCATGCCTTTTTTCATGTTGGCAAATACGTTGTCAACCACTACAATTCCGTCATCGACCAACATTCCTAATCCCATTACTAAACCAAACAATACCATAGTATTTAAGGTCATCCCAAAAGCAGAAAGAATACTAAAGGCCATTAACATTGACAATGGAATCGCCGCACCTACGAATAAGGAGTTTCTCAATCCCATGGTAAACATCAACACGATCATTACCAATATAATTCCGAAAATGATGTGGTTAGACAATTCGTCTACTTGGTGTTCAACGCGCGAAGATTGGTCATTGGTTAAGTCGATTTTTAAATCTTTGGGCAAATAATTTTCTTTGGCCAATTCGATTCTTTCTTTCACTTGCTCAATGGCAGAAATCATGTTTTGTCCCGAACGTTTTTTGACGTTTAGCATCACAACTTCTTTCCCCTTTTCACGGGCATAAGTCGTTTTCTCTTTTTCTTTAAAGCTAACCTTTGCAATGTCTTTCAGGTAAACGCTTCCTCCGAATGATTTGACGATAACATTTTCAAGTTCTTTCGGATCTTTGATTTCACCCACGATTCTGATATTGTTTCGAGAACCTTGAGAGGTTAAATTTCCGCCAGAAAGCGTCATGTTTTCATATTTCACGGCATTTTGAATGTCATCAAAAGAGACTTGAGCGGCAGTCATTTTGAAGATATCTACCGCAATTTCTACTTCTTTGTCATCAACCCCGAGAATGTCTACTTTCTTTACTTCTGCAATTTCTTCAATATCGTCTTGCAGTTTTTCGCCATACTTTTTGAGTTGTTGCGTGGTGTAATTGCCTTTTAAATTGATGTTCAAAATCGGCACTTCTTCCGAAATGTTCAATTCAAAAACATTGGGCTCTACTTTACTGCCGTTGTCCAAGTTGGGCCAATCAGTATCGGCTTTAACAATATCAACTTTGTCTTTGATTTTGGTTTTGGCTTCTTCGATACCCACTTTATCTCCAAATTCAACGATAATCATTCCGTAATCTTGGAAAGAGCTGGCGGTTATTTTATCGATACCACTGATGTTTTTAAACTCCTTTTCCAGCGGTTTGATAATTAATTTTTCAACGTCTTCAGCTGAATTCCCCGGGAAAACTGAAGAAACGTACACTTTATTTTCGATGATTTCCGG
>NZ_CAMLRU010000042.1 GCF_946482535.1 uncultured Flavobacterium sp. | reverse complement strand
GCACCGCCGCCACCGCCGAAGATTTTGATATGTCCGGCACCTTTCTCTTTCAACAAATCATACATGTATTTGAAATACTCATTGTGTCCGCCTTGATAAGAGGTCATGGCAATCGCATTGGCATCTTCTTGAATGGCTGTATTCACTACTTCTTCAACGCTACGGTCGTGACCAAGGTGAATGACTTCCACACCGGTAGCTTGAATGATACGTCGCATGATGTTTATGGCCGCATCATGACCGTCGAAAAGTGAAGCTGCAGTTACAATTCTTACTTTATTTTTAGGAATATAGGGTTGTTCTTGAACCATTGTTAAATAAGTGTCTGTTTTGAGGGTGCAATTTACAGAATTATTAAAAATTTCCCATTTAAAATCTGAAAAATAAAAAAGACGGAAAGGATTGAGAAAAGAATAGCTGAATTAACATTTAGTTGCCATTTTTCGGCATGAAGATTGCTTACTTTTGAAAAAAAAGAATTCGATTATGAAAACTAAAATCGCTTTACTCTTACTGATTCCGACATTAGGTGTTTCACAAATTAAAATTTTAGATGATATCAAAAAAGCTGTTCCTATCAGCACAACTTCGGGTGGTTTAGGTTCATTAAGCAATGTCGATATTTCCAAAGGTTTGAAAGAAGCGTTGAACAAAGGCGTTGAAAAGCAAGTGACTAAGTTGACCGCAACAGATGGATTTTACAAGAATGAAATGGTCAAAATTTTACTGCCCGAAGAATTACAAAAAGTGGATAAAACCTTGCGCAAAATGGGCTTAAGCTCATTGGCCGATGACGGAATCAAAATGTTGAATCGTGCCGCAGAAGATGCGGTTAAAGAATCGACCCCAATTTTTGTGGACGCCATAAAAAACATGAGTTTTACCGATGCCAAAAATATTTTGATGGGCAATGAAAATGCAGCCACCACTTACCTGCAAACAGAAACCACCAAGCCGCTTTACGCCAAGTTTAATCCGGTGATTCAAAATTCATTTGCTAAAGTCGGTGCCGATAAAGTTTGGGCCAATATCATTAAAAAATACAACCGCTTACCTTTGGTAACCAAAGTCAATCCCGATTTAACCGATTATACGACCAACAAAGCTTTGGAAGGTGTTTTTAAAATGATAGCCGTGGAAGAAAAAGACATCCGAACCAATCTCAATGCGAGAAGCACTGACTTACTGAAAAAAGTCTTTGCCAAACAAGACAAGAAATAACTCTTGCGGAGTTATTAAAATTTTAGAAATCAATAACATAAGTATAACAAATCCTTAACATAAGAACTCAAAACCGAGCCTTATCTTTGTAGTGTAATAAATTGGTTTTTTATTATTTGGTTAGGTTAGTTAAAAGAATGCCGGTGCTTGGGAAAGCATCGGCTTTTTTTTAGGCTATTTTTTCGTGTAGTATTTTGAAATAATTAAAAGCCTTAACCAAACGGCTACCATACCAAGAAAACATTTCTCCATCTACAAAAACCGTCTTCGCATGATGGGTAAATCTTCCCAATTCAAAGGCATGCTCATCGGTAAAAGGAAAAGGTTCAGAAGAGAGCAAAACCAAATCAGGATCGCCTTGGACACGCATTTTTTGTATGATTACCTCCGGATATCTTCCTTCATATTTGAGATTGTTATCGTAAATATTCAGAAATTTATTCAGCTTCAATAATTCATTGATAAAAGTTCCGCCGGCTGCTACCATGTATGGATTTGCCCATATAAAATAAGCGACTTTATTCACCGGTTTATCTTGAATGAAATTCAGAAAATCAGCATGAGCAAAATTAATTTTGTCAATCCATTTCTGTGCTTCGGTTCTCTTGTTAAAAATTTGACCGAAATCTTCAATCATTTTCAAATTGTCATCCAAAGTAATAATATTCGTTACCCAAACCGGACAAATTTTAGACAACTCTTGGACAATTTCGGGCGTATTCTCTTCTTTGTTGGCAATAATAATATCGGGTTGTAACAACCGGATTTTTTCGAAATGCACTTTTTTAGTTCCGCCGATAATTTTCTTGGTGGATTTGAAATGAAAAGGATGCACACAAAATTTTGTAATTCCTACTATACTTTCTTCCAAACCCAAGTCATATAAAAGTTCCGTTTGAGACGGAACTAAAGAAACAATTCGCTTTGGTGTCTTTTCAAAAGTATGGATGGTTCCGAGTTGGTCAGTATAAGTTTTCAAGTGCGATTATAATTTCATGATGTAGGCCATCTCTTGCTGTAATTTCAAGGCTTCTTCTCTAGCCTTTTGAGCAAAATCAGTTCCGTTGGAAGCGAAAATAATGCCACGTGAAGAGTTGATTAACAAACCGATATCTTCATTCATTCCGAATTGACAAACCTCTGAAAGACTTCCTCCTTGTGCGCCTACTCCGGGAACGAGAAAAAAACTGTTGGGAACAATTTTACGGATTTCAGCAAAGTACTCCGCTTTCGTAGCGCCAACCACATACATCAAGTTTTGACTGTTTTTCCAGGTCTTAGAAGTTTTGATCACGGTTTTATACAATTCTTCGCCTTCAACACTTTTCGTTTGAAAATCAAATGCGCCTTCATTTGACGTTAACGCTAGCATAATAGTGTGCTTGTTTTCAAAAGCCAAAAAAGGTTCTACTGAATCTTTGCCCATATAAGGAGCCACTGTAACCGAATCAAAATTCAAATCCTCCAAAAAAGCTTTGGCATACATCGTAGAAGTATTCCCAATATCACCTCGTTTCGCATCGGCTATGGTGAAGATATCCGGAAAATTTTCGTTTAAATAATTGATGGTTTTTTGAAGCGATTGCCAACCTTTTAACCCATAGGCTTCATAAAAAGCGGTGTTGGGTTTGTAAGCTACACACAAATCGTGAGTGGCTTCAATTATGGCTTTATTGAATTCGAAAATCGGATCTTCCGAGGCTAATAAATGCGGCGGTATTTTATTTAAATCGACGTCTAAACCTATACAAAGGAAAGATTCTTTTTGGCGAATTTGCTGAACGAGTTGTGGTGTTGTCATTTTTTTTTGTTGAGTTGTCTGTGTGTCTAAAAGTAGTTGGTGCAAAGTTACTAATTGAAACTTGAAATGTGAAAATAATATAACATTCCCTCAAAATTATATAACTACTTACACGACAGTTTGCAATAGCTTTGTAAAGCTAATAATAAGTAATGCCTTAATTATTGTTGGCGACAATAAAAGTTGGGGTTAGAGAGAGAAAAAAAGCCGTATTCATTTACGGCTTTTTTGATGGAAATATTTTGTTACTTTTATGAACAATAATAAATCCGAATTCGTTTATGAAAATTTTCATCAAATTTGACTTTAATACGGTATGTCGTAAGGTATTAGAAGAAAAACTCCTTAAGCACCATATCAAACACCGAATTTTAGGATTCGGGGAAGTCGAAATTCTCGATAAAACCAATACAGAAGCATTTAAGAATTTTACCGAAGAACTCTATGAATACGGTATGGACATCATTGAAAACCAAAAAACCGCTTTGGTCCAAAAAATGAAAGATACCATCATTGAAATGATTCACAGCCCTGAATTAGTAAATGTGAAAAGCTCTGTTTATCTTGCAGAAAAATTGAGCCACAGTTATGGCTATTTGTCGAATTTGTTTTCTGATGTAACCTATACTTCTATAGAAAATTACATCATCATGCAAAAAATAGAATATGCCAAACAACTCATAGTAACCGGACAATTAAGTTTAACTGAAATTGCCTTCAAACTTAATTACTCAAGCGTTGCCCATTTGAGCACTCAATTTAAGAATGTCACCGGAATAACACCGTCGGCATTTCAACGGATTATCAACAAGAGACGAGAGCTTGCTAACAAATAATAATTTATGGAGAAGGATTATATACATATAATTTTAGCGGATGATGATGAAGATGACCGACTGTTTTTTACTGATGCTTTTGAGGAATTAAAAATCAACACCAAAGTAAATACGTTTAATGACGGTGTCGAACTGATGAACTATTTAAACCAACCCGATGCGGTTTTGCCCAACGTGCTATTTTTAGATTTAAACATGCCCAGAAAAAACGGAATTGAATGTTTGGATGAAATAAAAAGAGACAATCGCTTTGATGATATTGCCATTGCTATATTTTCGACTTCTTCATCGGAAGAACACATTGAAGAAACTTTTATCAGAGGTGCAAATATTTACATCAAAAAGCCCAACGATTTTACGACCTTAAAAAAAGTGTTGTCGGATGTGGTAACCATTAATTGGCAATACCATACTTCGGGATTAAATAAGGATAATTTTTTACTGAGAATATAACCCCTGAATCATGAAACTGAATGCCTTTTACAAATCGCCTATTTTTCTCAAAAGCATTTTTGTGGTTTCAATATTTGCTATATTCTTTATTTCCGCCGTTACCTTTAAACACATCAATTTACTGAATAATTCTTCCAAATGGGTTAATCATTCCTATGATGTTAACCTCGAATTGGAGCGGTTGTTTTCCTATTTAAAAGACTCCGAAACCGGCCAACGCGGATTTTTAATTACTAAGGATTCTACTTTTTTAGAGCCTTATATTCACGCCAAAAAAAGAATTGATAAGTCACTTGACATCATCAAAAGTTATTCTCAAAACGACCCCGATCAGGAAAACAACTTGAGAAAATTAGAATTTTACATCAATAAAAGGCAAAATTATCTTTCGGCAGCCTTACACCTTTCCTTCAAAAAATCGCTCAATGATGAAGAGTTAAAAACCAAATTACTCATCGGAAAGCAAACCATGGACAGTGTGCGCCATCAAATTAACGTGATGATTCTTTTGGAGAAAAAAAATCTTAAATCGAGAGAATTGAGTTATAAAGACACCATCAAAGTCACCCCTATTTTTATCTACATCACTTTGCTGATTACTTTGGTGTTGATATCGATTTCCTATATCAGAATCAATCGCGATTTAGAAAAAATGCAAGTGTCTAATAACCGTTTGACGGTTCTTAACGAATCGAGTAACTTGGCAGAAATAGTGGGTAATTTCGGGAGTTGGCAGCTTAATATTGACACCGATGAATATACTTTTTCAGACAATATTTACCGCTTGCTAGGCTGTGAACTGCAATCTTTTAAAAACGGACAAGCAGATTTTCTTAAATATGTGCATCCCGAAGACAAATCTTATTTTGAAGAAATAACTTCAAAACAACTGGAAAATGATAATCTTCCGTCATTCACTTATCGAGTGATTAAAAAAGATAAAAAACTGAGATACTTCAGAACTACCGGAAGAATCGTAACCAATAAATCGGGCAATAAACTTTTGATAGGTACAACCAGTGATGTAACCGAAGAAGTATTAGCCTCTTTATCATTAGAACAACAAAACTTAGAATTGGAAGCCAGTAACAAAGAGCTTTTGGCCTTTAATTATGTGGCCAGTCATGACCTGCAGGAACCTTTGCGTAAGATTCAAACTTTCATTTCCCGCCTTTCCGATAAAGAATACGACAAGCTTTCGGAAAACGGAAAAGAGTATATCACCAGAATTCATGCTTCGGTTGACCGAATGAGAATTCTTATTGATGATTTATTACAATATTCCAGAGCCAACAAAACCGAAAAAGTTTTTGAAAAAGTCAGTTTAAATGAATTGTTGGAGAATGCCAAATTTGATTTGGCCCAATCTATAGAAGAAAAAAATGCAGTGATTCAAAACGAAGCTTTACCGAAAATGACGGTGATTCCGTTTCAAATTCAGCAGTTATTCATCAACTTAATAGGAAACTCACTAAAATACAGTAGAGAAAATGTAGTGCCGGAAATCAAAATAACCTGCAAGAGAGTGACTGCTTTTGAAGAAGCCTTAATCCCGAAAAACACCAAAGATAAATTCTATAAAATCACTTTTGAGGATAATGGTATTGGTTTCGAGCAAGAATATGCCGAAAAAATATTCATCCTCTTTAACCGACTGCACAACAAAAATGAATATGCCGGAACCGGAATCGGATTGGCCATTTGTAAAAAAATTGTTGAAAACCACAAGGGCTATATTTTTGCTGAGGGCAAGCCCAATGAAGGAGCTGTATTTACAATTTATCTCTCGGAAGACTGCTAATACAAGCTATTGTTTTATCCTATTAATCCTGTGCCCAACACAGGATTTTTTTGTCCGTGGAAATTCTGTAACAATTTAGAAAATTGTTGTAACACGAAACAGCCCAAAGCATTGCAACTTTGTAATACTAAATCAAACTCATTTGTCAAACCTACAAAAATGATTCTCATGAAAAATTATATCTTGTTGTTTACGATGATGTCACTTTTACAAGTGAATGCACAAGACAGTGAAGAAGCAATGCTTCCTGTTGATAAAGAAACCAATTGTGTATTGCGCTACTACTACTTCCCTAATATGCAAGTTTACTATGATATTAAAAAGAAACAATATCATTACCAACAAAACAAAACCTGGATTATAGCTTCCGAATTACCTCGCAACTATGGTGGTTATTCTCTCTTTAAAAATGAAAGAGTAATCATCACCGATTTTGACGGAGAGCAACCGGAGCAATTCGTTAAAATCCATAAAAAATTGTATCCATTCAATCCGAAAGGAAGAATAAAAAGACCCATGCAGCCCATATTACAAAACAACTCGACAGCATTTATTGATTAATTAAATTAAAGAAAATGATCATGCAAAACTTATTATATGCCATAGCAGTAGTACTGGTAATCCTTTGGTTCTTTGGATTTCTGGTTTACAATGTAGGCGCCATAATTCACATTCTATTGGTGATTGCAGTAATTGCAATATTGTTAAAAATCATAAAAGGTAAAGAGATATAGGTAGAAAACGACGCTAAACATTTATTTAAATTCAATACCATGAAAACTATTCTTAGAAATTCAATGAATTTTGTTGTAGCGTTATGTCTGTTTGGAACAGTTACAACCTTAGCCCAAGAAGCACCAACCAAAAACTATGACCAAGGTTTCCGTCTGGGTTTTGGTCTTAATGGCGGTTTCCCGCTTCAAGATCCTTACGATTATAATTTAGGAGCCGATGTAAGAATCCAATATGATTTATCTCGAAGATATTCATTGACTTTAACCACCGGTTTTAGCAATTTCTTCGTAAGCGGAAAAGACAATGACTTGGGTTACATTCCTGTAAAAGGCGGATTTAAGGCTTTTGTTTTAAAAGATAAATTATACTTGTTGGGCGAAGTTGGTGCTGCTTTTGCCGTAACCAATAATTATGACAAAACCTCGTTATTAATCAGTCCGGGGATTGGTTATGCTACAGAAACCATTGACCTAAGTGTGCGATACGATTACCATAGTGATTTTCCAATAATGGTAAATAACACTGAAGATAAAGGATTGGGAATGCTTGCTTTGAGAATTGCTTATGGATTTAGGCTTTGATAAATACCTAAATAAAAAAGGCTAACCTGAGGTTAGCCTTTTTTATTTTTAGAAAACTTCGCTTTCTTTTAGTTTTTCAGTATTGGAAACCAATTGAAGTTCATCAATCATTTTTTGAAGGTTACCATTCATAAAGCCGTCAAGGTCAAAGATACTCAAACCAATTCTGTGGTCAGTGATTCTTCCTTGGGCATAATTATAGGTTCTGATTTTTGCCGAACGGTCACCGCTGCTTACTTGAGAATTACGCTTTTTGGCATCTTCCTCTTGTTTTTTGGCCAATTCCATTTCGTACAAACGCGAACGCAATACGGTTAAAGCTTTGTCTTTATTTTTATGCTGTGATTTTTCGTCCTGACATTGCGCTACCAATCCGGTTGGAATGTGCGTCATACGTACAGCCGATTTGGTGGTGTTTACCGATTGCCCGCCCGGTCCTGAGGAACAGAAGAAATCAATACGTACATCGTTCATGTCAATTTGTACGTCAAACTCTTCAGCTTCCGGCAATACCATTACAGTCGCTGCAGAAGTGTGAACACGACCTTGGGTTTCAGTTTGCGGTACGCGTTGTACACGGTGCACACCTGCTTCAAATTTTAAGGTTCCGTAAACATCTTCTCCGGTTACTTCAAAAATAACCTCTTTGAAACCGCCCGAAGTACCTTCGTTCATATCTACCACAGAAGTTCTCCAGCCACGGCTTTCACAGTATTTGGTGTACATTCTGTATAAATCTCCGGCAAAAATGGAAGCTTCGTCTCCACCGGTTCCGGCACGGATTTCCACCATTACGTTTTTGGCATCTTCCGGATCTTTCGGAATTAACATGAATTTGATTTCTTCTTCTAATTGTGGCAAACGCTCTTTAGCTTCGTCCAATTGCATTTTGGCCATTTCCACCATTTCGGCATCAGAACCATCTTCTAAAATTTCGTTGGCTTCAGCAATATTGTCGGTTAAACGAACATATTCCTCGCGCTTTTCCATCAAGGCTTTAAGCCCTTTATATTCTTGATTTAACTGTACGTAACGCTTTTGATCGGCGATAACATCGGGTTGAATAATCAAGTCCGAAATCTCGTCGAAGCGTTGTTTAACATATTGTAATCGGTCTAACATTGGATTATCTTTCTGTTTTGGAGTGCAAAAATACAATTTTTTGTTTCAAGTTTAAAGGTAAAGGTTTCAAGTTTTTTTCATAGTATTGTAATCACATTCTAATCAACAACTATGAAAACTATAACCGCATTTGCAACAGTCTTCTTACTCATCGCTTGTCAAAACAAATCTGAGAAGAAATTTGACAAACTCGAAAAGATGAATTGGCTGGTTGGGCAATGGGAAAATAAAACTCCGGAAGGCTATCTGACTGAAACCTGGGTAAAAGACAATGACAGTACATTTTCTGGAAAAACCTATTTTATTATCAACGAAAAAGATACCGTACATTCTGAAAGTATTATTCTGACTCAGGTAAATGAAGAGTTGATTTACCGACCAATTGTAAAAGGACAAAACAACGACGAAGCTGTTGATTTCAAATTGACTTCTGATGCTGAAAATAGTTTCTCTTTTGAAAACCCTAACCACGACTATCCCCAAAAAATTGTCTACAGAAAAGTCAATGATAAAGCTTTGGTGGCAACCATTTCCGGCAAACAGCAAGGAAAAGATAGCTCAGAAAGTTATCCGATGAACAAAAAATAACCTTCCAAACTTTATAAATAACTTAAGTCTCGCCTAACCGCGAGATTTTTTTATTTCTAAATATTAGAAAATCAGTACAATAAAAAATATTATTTATATTTAGTCTAAATAAGTTTTGATAATTAATTTCACCTTTATAGATTTGCATTGTTATTTTAATTAAATCTAAATAAGAATGAAAAAAATACTAATCCTATCAACCGGTCTTTTATTGTCGATGATAAGTTTTGGACAAGAAACCAAAAAAGACACTATCACTGCTTTGAAAGAAGTTGAAATTAACAACAACAAATACAAGTACAAAAGAGAAAAAAGTACTACTGTATCTAAAATGCCACTCAACAACATTGAGAATCCGCAAGTATACAATACCGTAACCAGCGAATTGTTAAAAGAACAAGTAGTAACTAATTTTAATGACGCTTTAAAAAACGCCACCGGAATTACCAAACTTTGGGAATCTACCGGACGTGGCGGAGATGGTGCTGAGTTTTACACCATGAGGGGCTTTTCGGTTCAACCCACAATGATTAACGGATTACCTGGGATTAACAATGGAAGCATCGATCCGATTAATGTAGATAATATTGAAGTCATTAAAGGACCATCTGGTACTTTATTTGGCAGCAGTTTGATTTCTTATGGTGGTTTAATTAACATCGTAACTAAAAAGCCTCACCAAAACTTTAGCGGAGAAATAGGCTATAATGCAGGAACTTACGGCATGGACCGAATTACTGCTGATGTAAACATTCCACTAAATAAAGAAGTTGCGGTGAGAATCACTTCGGCTTACCAAAACGAAAATTCTTTTCAAGATGCCGGATTTTCAAAATCGCTTTTTGTAGCACCATCCTTGAGTTATCAAGTAAGCGACAAGTTATCGTTTTTAATTAATACCGAATTCACCAACAGAACATCTGCCAATGCGCCCATGATTTTTTTAAGCAGATATTCTCCTTTGTCATTTAATTCTATGGATGTATTCGAACAGAATTACAAAAAATCATATACATCAAACGAATTGACTATAAGCAACCCGACTTTTACGCTTCAGGCGCAAATGAATTACAAATTGTCTGACCAATGGACTTCACAAACCGTTTTATCCAGAAGCAACAGCAAAACAGATGGCTATTATTCTTATTTATGGGATTCTGCTAACGGCGATGAATTTACCCGTTACATTTCTAAAAGAAACGGACAAACCTTAGCCACCGATATTCAACAAAACTTTATTGGTGATTTTAAAATCGGAGGATTGAGAAATCGAATGGTCATTGGTGTAGACTATTACACGCAAAATATTCTGAACGGAAGCGCCAATTGGGTTGGAGCAGGAACCATTTCTTTAGTTAATCAAACAGATTCGGGTGAAGCCAATTTGACCCAAGCCGGTATCGACAACTTGTTAGCCGGAACTATAGAGCCGAACTCTGACACCGAATCACAAGTGGTGAGTGCTTATGTTTCAGATGTCATTAACATCACCAACAAATTATCTTTAATGGCAAGTTTGCGTGTAGATGAATTCAGAGGAAAAACATCAGCTTATGCGGCAGAAGAAGTGAAAAGTCAGATTGCGGTTTCTCCAAAATTCGGAGCTGTTTACCAAATCATTGAGAACAAAGTTTCGGTTTTCGGAAATTATATGAACGGTTTTAGAAATATAGAGCCTGGACAAAGAGCCGATGGGCCAACGAATACTGTTGCCGCAACTTTTGATCCTGAGCAAGCCAACCAATACGAATTCGGATTAAAAACCAATTTATATAAAGACATCATCTCTGCTTCTTTGAGCTATTACGATATCAACGTTAAAAATCGTTTAATGGCTGATGCTACCAACCCGAACGCTTCTGTACAAGGTGGTGAAGTAGAAAGTAAAGGAGTTGAATTGAGCGTAACGGTAAATCCGGTAAAAGGGTTTAACATTATCGGAGGTTACAGTTACAACGACAGCGAAGTCACTAAAGACAACACCAACAGTGGCTATCTTGGCTTACGCCCGGAAGAAGCCGGACCGAAAACCCTAGTCAATTTATGGGCCAATTACTTCTTTACGGAAGGAAAACTAAAAGGTTTCGGCTTAGGCATCGGCGGAAATCATGCCAGCGAACACAAAACCTTGAACAGAGCCAATATCGGTACTTTTACCTTACCGGATTACACCATTTTGAATTCGGCACTATCTTACAATAATGACAAGTTCAATATTACTTTAAAAGTCAACAACTTATTTAACGAAAAATATTATACCGGTTGGTCAACCGTTACACCACAACGCTTAAGAAGCTTGACCGCCGGATTAGCGTATAAATTTTAATGTCTAATTAAAATTTGGTTATGGTTTGTTTAATTAAACTCCTCATTCCGATGGGGAGTTTTTAACCTTTATAAATGAAAAAAAACGGATTCAAAAAAAACATTAGAAACATCCATCTTTGGTTGGGATTATCTTCTGGTATCATTGTTTTTATCATAGCTATTACCGGTTGTTTGTATGCCTTTCAAGAAGAAATTCAAAACATTACCGAAACCTATCGCTTTGTAGAGAAGCAAGACAAACCTTTCCTCCTACCCACACAATTAGAGAAAATTGCTCGTGCCGAATTGCCCAAAAAATCGCTACACGCAATTAAATATAACGGACAAAGTCATTCCGCCGAAGCCATATTTTTTAGTCATGATGATGAAAACAAACAAAATGACTACTACGACATCATTTACTTAAATCCGTACACCGGTGAAATTTTGGAAGTAGCCGATATGTATTCGGGCTTTTTCAGATGGGTTTTAGACGGGCATTTTTATTTGTGGTTACCACATGAAATTGGGCAAACAGTTATTGCTTCGGCTACACTAATTTTCCTCTTGATGTTAATTACAGGACTAATTCTATGGTATCCCAAAAACAAAAAAGCCGCCAAACAGCGCTTTTGGTTCCGCTGGAAAGATGGATTAAAATGGAAGCGCAAAAACTACGACTTACACAACATCACAGGATTTTACGTGATGGCTATAGCATTAATCTTTGCCATAACCGGCTTGGTTTGGGGATTTCCTTGGTTTGCTTATGGCTATTACACTTTAATGGGCGGCGAAAAATCATTGGTTTATGAAGACCCTATTTCTAAAAAAGAGATTTCATTTTCTGCTGTTGAAAAACCGTTGGATAAGGTTTGGCACCTCATGCAAAAAGAATATCCTACTGCCCAATCTATTGAAGTCCATCCACCGGAAACCGATTCAAGTTCGATTGCCGCCAACGCCAACTTAGACAAAGGCACTTATTGGAAAACCGATTACCGCTATTTTGATCAATACACTTTAAAAGAGAAAGAAGTCAACCACATTTACGGAAAGTTGGAAAATGCCACAACTTCTGATAAATTAATCCGAATGAACTATGACATTCACACCGGAGCTATTTTGGGTTTACCCGGAAAAATATTTGCCTTTTTGATTAGTTTGCTAATAGCCAGCTTGCCCATTACCGGCTTCTTAATTTGGTACGGCAGAATAAACAAAAAAACTCCTAATTAGCGTAGGAGTTTTTTTTTAGCCTTATAATACAGTATATCAAAGTTTTAAAATTGTGTTGTTGAAAATTATTTATATTTAATCTAAATAAACTTTTTTATTCGGTTTCCCGTATTTATATTTGCATCGTTATTTTAAATTATTCTAAATAAATGTATAGATATATTTCAATCTTAGCCTTAACACTTACTACTAGTGCCATTGGTTTTTCCCAAGAAACCAATTCTAATTTTCACGAAGACCTTTATGCCGTAAATGATACAGTAAAAAACAAAAAAGGAGAAGTTCTACAAGAAGTGGTAATCATTTCCCAACAACAAAAAACCGTGGTAAAAGGCGGAAAAGCCAACATCAAACCGCTCGATTTACCACAAGCCTCAATGGTTATCGGAAAAGAAACCATCAAACAGCAACAAATTTTAAGATTATCTGATGCGGTTAAAAACGCCAACGGAATTTATGTTTCCGGAGCCAGTAATGCCTCAGGAAACAACCAAGAAGAATTGGGTTCGCGCGGGTTTACCTTTAGCGGTGCCAACACTTTTAAAAATGGTGTCAGAATCAACGGTTCGATTATACCGGAAACAGCATCACTGGAAAGCATTGAAATTCTTAAAGGAAGTTCTGCCTTATTGTACGGAAATGTAGCACCGGGCGGAATTTTAAATTTAGTTACCAAGAAACCAAGATTTGACCATGGCGGAGAATTGAGCATCAGAACCACGGAATACAACTTTTTCAAACCAACCGTTGATGTATACGGCGCTGTGAATAACAGCAATACTGTAGCTTACCGTTTTATCAGCAGTTACGAACAAGGCAACAGTTTTAGAGATAAAGTTCAAACGCAGCGCATTTATTTCAATCCTTCGTTTTTATTTGACATTTCGGCCAAAACCAATATAATCGTGGAAGCCGATTATATCAAAGACAACAGAACACCTGATTTTGGTTTGGCTGCCATTGATTACAAAGTAGTGGAATTGCCTATCAATAGCTTTTTAGGATTTGATTGGGGAAAATTTGATTCGGAACAAATTGGTTTTACTTCAACCATCAACCATGATTTGAGCAAAAACTGGCAATTGAAAGGTATTTTCTCCTACCAAGGTTTCAGCACCAATTTATTGTCGAGTTTAAGACCAAATGCCGGCATTAACGATCCTAACAATCCAAACAATAATTTGGTTCGTGCCAATGGCGATTGGACTAGAGGCGTTCAAAAAACCGATACGGAACAAGATTACAGTTTGGTAGAAATCGACTTAAACGGAAAATTCAATACCGGAAAAATAAAGCACACTTTACTAATTGGTGCCGATGCCGATCAAAGTAACACAACAACCTTGGCATTCAAAAACATCAATTATTACGATAAGATAAACATATACAATCCATCGGTAATTTTGGAAAAAAATTCGATTTATGCCAATGCAACAATTCCAACCATGGACAAAAACACCAATGCCTTAGCCAATATAAAAAGAGCCGGAGTTTATTTCCAAGATTTGATTGAAGTAAGCCAAAAAGTAAAAGTATTAGCCGGTTTGCGATACAGTTATTTAGAAAGCACCACCAATACCTTGACATTTGCTACCAATGCTAATGCTGAAACCACAACTAATGACAATATTATTTCTCCTAAATTGGGCGTGGTATTCCAACCTACCAAAACCAACTCCATTTTTGCCAGCTATTCTGATTCCTTTGTGTTAAACACCGGAACCGACAGAAACTTAAACGCCTTACCACATTCAACGATTAATCAGTATGAAGTTGGGGTTAAAAACGAATTCTTCAAAGGTCATTTAATAGCCAATTTGACCACTTACTTAATCGACTACAGCAATTTGGCTCAAACCGATTTTTCTAACGGCAATACCAATACCAATATCAAAGAATTGGCCGGAGCTTACCAAAGTAAAGGAGTAGAATTAGACATTACCGGTCATCACAAAGGATTACGATTGATTGCCGGATACAGTTTTAATGAAACAAAATACACTAAAAGCAACATTTACAATACCGGAACTTACTTAAGATTTACACCGAAACACACGGCTAATGCGAGTGCCTTTTATACTTTTGAAAATACTAAATTAAAAGGCTTTGAAATTGGTTTACAATCTACTTATATCGGAAAAATATTAGGCGGAAGATTACGTCCAAATAATGCTTCTACAGCCGCTGAATTAGCCAGAAAACCTATACCGGTTGACGGATTTTTACAGTTGGATGCTTCAGTTGGCTATTCCATTAAGAACTTCTCCTTCAGAGCCAGACTAGCCAATTTAGGGAATGTTGTTAGCTATTATGTTTACGATGATAACACCGTTACTCCTATTGCGCCAAGAATGTTAACGACTACTGTATCTTATAAATTCTAAAAATGAAGCAAGCTACCATCAGAAATCTCCACCGTGACTTAGGGTATTTCTATATCGGATTAATTATTTCGTTTGCCTTGTCGGGTATCATGATGAACCACCGAGAAAGTTGGCATCCTGAAAAATATACGGTTGAAACCAAAGCCATCGAAGTTAAGTTACCGACTGAAGATAAAATCAATGAACTGTTCGCTGATTCTTTGGGCAAAGCTTTAGGGATTGATGATAAAATTCGTCGTCACAATGTTAAAGAAGGAAAGTTTAAAATTTCATTCGAAAAACACGATGTAGAAATTGACATAGCTACCGGCAAAGGTGAAATCGTGGCCTTCCAAAAAACACCGCTCATCAGTCACATGATGAAATTGCACAAAAACACTTCCAATTGGTGGATTTATTATTCAGATATTTTTGGACTATCACTCATAACAATAGCCATTACCGGAGCAATCATGATTCCTGCCGGAAAGTTTACCTTCAAACGCAGAGGCTGGAAACTGGCCATAGCCGGATTGATTTTTCCAATATTGTTTCTATTTTTATTTGGTTAATTTGAAACGAAAAAGCTCCCGAAATTGGGAGCTTTTTTTTATCTTCTTGCCCTGAAATATTTTCCGAAAGCATCGCAATTAGATGTTAATTCATCATAATAATTCGGATATTTTTCTTTTAACTCCCGATAGTATTTATTATCGCTTTGGAAGGGAACATAATCTTCATCAAAAGTATCGGTTTGTATATGATTCAATCTATTGGCTTCACAACGAGCAATCATTCTCAAACACAAAGCTTTAAATTTATCCGTCTTAGCATTTTTAAGGGCTAACAAGTAATAAGTCTTGGCCGATAGACATTCATAGTATTCTCTTTCATCTTCAAGAGTAGTAGGATTTCCTCCACCGGTCCAATAGTAACGACGCATCATCCAAGCGTTTCCAAAATGAGTCATGTTGTAATAACAATTACCGACTAAAAAATAATAGTAATCTTTATTTTTTTCTTTTGGATTTTCGGCTTTGTTAATATACTTAATCAGTTGTCGTGTGACTGTGTATTTATTAACGCGAACGGTATCTTTCATCGGAATAAACGCAGGTGTATATTTGACAACAAAAAATGGA
>NZ_CAMLRU010000041.1 GCF_946482535.1 uncultured Flavobacterium sp. | reverse complement strand
TTAATAAAAATTTATACAAAAACAATGTGCCTGATTGTCCGGGTGGCGGAACCGTTTCTTGGACCAATCCTTGGGGCGAACACAAATACATTGATAATATCGAAGACCGTGAAGATGGCGGAACACCGGGATTTTTGCAAGTGATTAAAACGGCTTTGGCTATTAAGTTGAAAGAACAAATGGGTGTGAAGAATATCCTGGACCGTGAACATGAAATTGTGGACTATGTTTTTTCGGCATTAAATTCGATTGAAAACATTCATATTTTGGCCAACCAACACCAAGACAGGTTAGGCGTAATTTCGTTTTATGTTGACGATTTGCATTTTAATTTGGGTGTAAAATTATTAAACGACCGGTTCGGAATTCAAACCCGTGGCGGTTGTAGTTGTGCCGGAACTTACGGGCATTATTTATTGCATGTTGACCAAGAAACATCTCATGATTTGGTGTGCCAAATTACTTCAGGCGACTTAATCAAAAAACCGGGATGGATCAGAATGTCTATTCATCCAACCACCACTTCCGAAGAAATACAGTTTGTTTGCGAAAGCATTAAAGCATTGGCACAAAACCATGCAGCATGGGGTAAAGATTATGAATACGATTCAAAAACCAACGAGTTCATTCATAAAAACGCCAAACATTCCGAAAAAGAAATGGTTAAATCTTGGTTCAGTACCAAATAACGGAACACTATTTTTTCTTGTGTTTCCAACGTTTGTGTGTCCACAGATAGTATTCCGGAGCTTCATAGATTTGTTTTTCCACTCGTCTTAAAAACTCATCGGAAATTTGATAATTTGGTACTTCTTTCGGGTTGTCAAACATCAATTCAAACGTAGCCTGATAATACCCGCGCTTTAGCTTTTCGGTACGTAAAAAAATTACATTCATATCAAAACGTTTGGCTAACATTTCGGCTCCGGTGTGTACCGGTGTTTCTATTCCCATAAAAGTTCCCCAATGGTGAGTTTTGCTCAATTGTGGTGATTGATCACTGGCAAAACCATACAATCCTAAATGGTTGGTTTTATAATTTTTTTCAATAGTCGGAATAGTTTGTCCGGTGGAGATTAGTGTGGCTTTGAATTTAGACCGTATGTCTCTGACTAATTTGTCAAAGTGTTTGTTGGCAATTTTTTTATAAATGGCATATCCTTCAAAAGCTATGTGTTTGTTCATAGAAACCAACCACTCATAGCTGGCGTAATGAGCACACATCAGGGCAATACTTTTTTGTTTTTTTTCTAATTCTTTATACAATTCAAGATTGGTAAAAACAAAACGTTTGTCCATTTCCTTTTCAGAAATCGTCATGGTTTTGATCATCTCCAAAAACATATCACACATGTGACGGTAGGATTCTTTTTCAACTCTTAATTGCTCTTTTTGGGATAAATGAGGAAGTGCTAAGGCAATGTTTTGTCGGACTATTTTTCTTCGGTAACGCACTACATAATAGACTAAAACATAAACTCCGTCTGCTACAATATATAACAATCTGAAAGGTAATATGGAGATTAGCCAAAGTAAAGGGTAAAGGAGTATAAAGACAATAAACTGCATGCGTAGTAATTTTAGGCAAATATAAAGCTAAATGTCATTTTAAAGAGTTTTCATTAACAAAACCTGATAAAGTATTATTATTTTTACGAAAAGTTTCTGTCATGCTCAACTTCTCTTTAATGGCTATTATTTTAGCCAATGTTCTTTTCACTTTTAAAGGCTTTAATGATTCTTTATTTTTCAAAAAATACCAATTCCATGTTGGGAGCATAAGAGCAGGGGAGCAAATCAGAATGATTACTTCAGGTTTTCTTCATGTTGATGAAATGCATTTGGCTTTCAATATGATTACATTGTATTTTTTTGCTCCGTATGTATACACTAGCTTGGGTAACAGTTCATTTCTTTTGATTTACGCAGCGAGTTTAATTTTCGGAAGTTTATTGACCATGATTTTTCATGCTAACGAATACACTTATAGTGCTGTTGGAGCTTCCGGAGCGGTGACCGGAATTATTTATTCGGCTATATTGCTCAATCCGCATATTTATATTTACGGATTTATACCGGGTTATATTTTTGGTTTTATATACTTGTTAGCTTCAATTTATGGAATGAAATCCAAACGAGACAACATAGGTCATACCGCTCATTTTGGTGGTGCTATAGGGGGTTATGCAATAACATTAATCAAAGAGCCTGTTTTGTTTCAAGAAAGTACTTCAACAGTGTTGTTATTAGCAATTCCAATAGTAGTTTTATTTGTAATGGCTAAAACCGGGAAATTATAAATGGCACAACTTTTGGAAAGTCAATCCTATCATTAAAAATAAAATATTATGAAAAAATCACTTCTAATTTTAGCCTTATTATTTGCAGGAATAACTCATGCACAAGAATCAAAAGCACAAGTGCCGCAAATTGCTGTTTCCGGCGAAGGGAAAATAAAAATAGTACCCGATCAAGCCATTGTTACCGTTGGTTTTCAAAATACCGGTAAGGATGCCAAAGAGGTAAAAGCACTAAACGATGAAGTAGTCGATAAAGTACTCAAGTTTTTAAAGAAAAGCGGAGTTCCTTCGACAGATTATAAAACCAACAATGTAAGTTTAGGTAAGAGTTATGACTATGAAAAGAAAAAATACAATTATCAGGCAAGTCAAACCCTAAACATTACTCTAAAAGATTTATCAAAATACGATGATATTATGATGGGATTGAATGATGCCGGTATCAATTCTATACAAGGGGTTGAATTTAAATCCTCTAAAATGGAGGATTACGAGAGAGAAGCCCGCAAAAAAGCCATATCGAATGCCAAACAAAAGGCCAATGATTACGTTTCTGTTTTAGGTCAAAAAGTGGGCAAAGCAATTTTGATAACGGATAATTCTACTCCTTATGTACCACAACCTTATTTTAAAGGAAATATGATGGCCATGGCCGCTGAAGCTGATACTTCGAGATCAACTCTCGCCATAGGTGAGATTGAAATCATTACCAATGTAAGTGTGGTTTTCGCTTTAGAGTAACCAATTGATTTAAATATAAAATCCCGTCTTGTTTAAATAAGACGGGATTTTTTTTGGTTGTAATATTTATTTTGGTAATGGTGCTCCAACGGCGATTCCACATTGATGTCCGGGTTGTCCGTGTGGCGGATTCATGCCCGGTGCCGTTGTAGTGGTAGCCGCATCCGGATTTAGAATTGCCGGAGCTCCGGTAGGTTGTGAACTGGTTTGTGTGGTGAATTTACTTGGGTCAATTTGTTGCGTAATAGCTGTTCCCGCTTTGGGTTTGTTTGCATTCCCTGGAGGTGAATTTAATGGTGCACCAACGGCTATATCACAACGATGTCCGGGTTGTCCGTGAGGAGGATTCATCCCTTTCTTGGTTGCGACTTGAGGATTTGGTGTCAGGGTTTGACTTGTAGTCACCGGTTGATTTTGCGTTGGCGCTACGTTTTGTATGGTTGGTTGTTGGGTATAAGTTTGTGCCGGAATGGATTGAACTCTCGGCATTATAATTTCTTTCGGAGTTTCACTGGTAGTAGTTGCCTCTTCTTCTTTTTTACAAGATGTGAATACAAAAGAAGCCGTCAATAATGAACAAAAAAACAGGGTTGATTTCATAAAACAATATTTTAGAATTCCAAAGATACTTTTTTTGATTATATGTCCAACAAAAATGTACAGCTGTTAATTGGGATACTGATGTTAAAGTTTAAGGCCTCAAACATTTGTAAAGTGAATAATTTATTTTGTGAATGAGAAGAGCAGGATTATTGTATGATCCGTAAGGGTGAACCCTTACGCAACCATTATAAAATAAAAAAAACCATCAAGCGAGCTTGTGGTTTTTTTTATTTAAAATACTTGTGGGGAGAGCAGGATTCGAACCTGCGAAGATGTAATCAGCGGATTTACAGTCCGCCCTCGTTGGCCGCTTGAGTATCTCCCCATTGCTTATAGCGATTGCAAATATATAAACACTTTTGAGGTTCGCAAATAAAAAAGTTACTTAATTCTGCAGCTTTTTTTAAGCAGTTGGTTTTAAATGAAATAAAAAAATCTCCCTAAGGAGATTTTTTTATTTTTTTATTGTTTTGATTTATTTTACTGCCAAAAGCGCTTGGATTTTGGCTTTCAATTCTTCGTGAGGCAAATCAATCCCAACAATTTTACCCGACGCATCTAACAAGAAAGTGGTAGGGATTAATTCTATTCCGTATTGAATGGCGATAGGGTCTTCCATTTCTTTTAAATTGGAAACCTGTGTCCAAGTTAGTTTATCTTTGGCAATGGCTGCTTTCCATTGGTAGGCATCTTTATCCAAAGATACGCTGATGATATTAAAACCTTTGTCGTGAAACTCATTATATAAGGCCACCACTTTTGGATTTTCTTTACGACATGGCGAACACCATGAAGCCCAGAAATCAATTAAAGTTACTTTGCCAAGACTTTCTTTTAAAGACACCATTTTCCCTTCGGGATTGGGTGCTTTAAAGTCGGGCGCTATTTGATTAACTCTTGGGGCTGACCCGCTGCTGGTTTTTTTTTTGAGGCTTCAATGTTCTCTTGAATGCTTTTACCAGGTTTTGTTTTTTTCAAAGACGCGTCTAAAGAGTTGAAAGTATCTTCAATGTCTTTTGGGGTAAATTTCGGATTACCGGTCATCATTTGTAGGATCAAAACACTGATGAATGATTTTGGATGTGTTTTAGGGTATCCAAAAGTAAAGTCTTCCATGTTTTTTTGAACCTCTCTTTGCAAAGGCTCATACTCTGCTCTCAATTTATTGGTGATTGCAGTATCTTTTGTTTTTTGTACTTGATCTATTAATGCTTTGTTTTTAGCTTCGAAGGCTTTTATTTTCTTTTGAGCAGCTTTCTGAATTTTGTTTGATTCCGCATTAAATTTGGTAAACTCATCATTATTGTAAGTACCGGTTATTTTTGATTTGAAAAGCGTGTCTTTATCCACTTCAATAGCGATTTCACCACCTTCTAAGATCAAAGGAAGTTTGCTTTGAAGTTTGTCAAATCTTAAGAAGTGTATTTCCGGTTCTCCGGTTTTACCTTTGATTTCAAATTTTCCGTCTTCAATTTTTACAGTATCAATTGCAGTGAATCCCAATCCCATTGTACTTTGTTTTTCTAAGTAAATCAAACCTGTTTTCATGCCTTTTACATTTCCTGTGATAATGTATTCTCCTTCTCCTAAATTGTTACAGGCAAAAAGAACCAGAGTTACTGCTGCTAAAAGAATTATTTTTTTCATTTTTATGTTTTAAATTTTAAGATTGCAAATGTATTTAAATTGCAATAGTTTGGATGATTTTTTTACTTTTTTTATTGAATTATTTTTTGGTCGACGGACAAACAAATTGGGTGCAGGAAACATCAGTTTGCTTAATCCCGTTCATTCCTTTTTCAACGTTGATGATATTGTGAATGCCTCTCGATTTTAATATAGAAGCCATAATTACAGAACGATAACCTCCGGCGCAATGTAAAAAGAAGTCATCGCCTTTTGGTATGCTTTGAAAATTTTCATTCACGGTGTCTAAAGGAATATTGAGCGCATTTTCAACATGTTCTGCTTCAAATTCTCCTGGTTTTCTGGCGTCTACAACGGTGCTTTTAGCGGTTAACTGTCTCGCAAATTCTTCCGGTGATATGGATTGGATGCTGTCTGTTTCAAATCCGGCTTCTGTCCAAGCATCGAGGCCACCTTTCAAATAGCCCAAAACATGGTCAAAACCAACTCGCGATAAACGGGTAATGGTCTCTTCTTCTCTTCCGGGAGGAATTACTAACAATAGTTTTTGGTTAACATCTCTCAACAAAGAACCTACCCAAGGGGCGAAATTCCCTTGAATTCCTATAAAAATAGAGTTGGGAATATGCGCTTTTACAAAATCATTTTCATGACGTACATCCAAAACAATCACATCGTCTTGATTGGCTGCGGCTTCAAACTCATTCGGTGAAAGACCTATATTACTTTTTTCAATGATGGTATCCAAACTTTCATAACCTTTGATATTCATCATTACATTTTGAGGGAAATAGGCCGGAGGTAAGCCTAAGCCGTCCAATAATTCTTTGGTGAATTCTTCCTTAGTCATATCGGCTCTCAAAGCGTAGTTAGTGCGCTTTTGATTGCCCAAAGTGTCCGTAGTTTCTTTGCTCATGTTTTTTCCGCAAGCACTACCGGCACCGTGACTTGGATATACTATCAAATCATCATCCAACGGCATGATTTTATTGCGCAACGAATCGTATAAGTAAGAAGCTAATTTTTCCTGAGTTAATTCTTCTGTTAAGGCTTGAGCCAAATCAGGACGGCCCACATCTCCAATGAATAAAGTATCTCCGGTAATAATTCCGTGTTGTTTCCCGTTTTCATCAGTCAATAAATAGCAAGTGCTTTCCAAAGTATGTCCCGGAGTGTGTATGGCCTTAATGCTGTAATGCCCTACTTTAAATTCTTGATTGTCTTCGGCTATTATCGCTTCAAAATTAGGATTGGCAGTTGGACCGTAAACAATTTTTCCGCCACTTTTTTGGGCCAAATCCAAATGTCCGGATACAAAATCGGCATGGAAATGGGTTTCAAAAATATATTTGATTTTGGCGTTGTCTTTGGCCGCTTTGTCCAAGTAAGGTTGGACTTCACGTAAGGGATCAAAAATAGCCGCTTCGCCATTGCTTTCCAGATAATAAGCCGCTTGCGCAATACATCCGGTATATATTTGTTCGATTTTCATAATGGTAATAGTTTACGCAAATTTAAACATTAGTAGTGAAGGTGCTATTTGAATTTAGAATACTTTATGATAATAATTCTCGATAAATAATAAATATCGACATCGCAAAAACAAAATAGCCAAATATCTTTTTAAGCCGTTTTTCGTTGATGTATTTTTGTATATACAGCCCGATAAAAATCCCAATTACAGACCATAAAGTGAAGACTAATAAAAAAGACCAATGAATAGTAGTGCTCTGTACATCTCCCAAAAAACCTATTAATGAGTTGATGGTGATGATTAATAAGGAGGTTCCAATGGCTTTTCGAATGGTTAAATTAGCCAATGTCATTAAGGCCGGTATAATTAAAAATCCACCTCCGGCTCCGATTAATCCGATTAATATCCCTACCAAAAACAATTGAAAAATTAACCAGTACTTGTTTTTCGGTTTAATCACTTCTGATTCTTTGGTTTCTTTCAGCATTGAAAGCCCGGCTAAAAGCATGACTACTGCAAACAGAAGCATTAAAAATGTCCCTTTGCTAAGTTGTAATGAAGCCAAATAAAAAATCGGATCGGGAATGGTCGGGACTATAAATTTACGGGTCAAATAAACCCCAATTACCGATGGTACAGCAAACTTTAAAGCCGTTTTAGGTGCAACTAATCCCTTTTTGAAATTTTGAATTGTTCCGAAAGCAGAAGTGACACCAACGGTAAAAAGGGAATAGGCAGTTGCAGTTACCGGATGTAATCCCAATAAATAAACCATTATGGGAACGGTGAGTATGGAGCCACCACCTCCGGTGATTCCCAAAACAATTCCAATAAATAAAGCACCCAGATAGCCTAAAAATTCTAACATTATTTTTTCTAAATAACCAGCGTAAAGTTAGTGCATTTATCTTAAAATTCGGGTGTTTTTTAATGTGATAAAATTCTTCTTTTTTTCGAATTTATTTAAAGGTTTTTCTTTAAAAATAAATCTATTACCCCACAAATAATCATAAATCAATTGGATTTAACTTTTAATAGTTTGCATATCAATAAATTTGACAAAATTTCAATTAATGCTAAAAAAAATATTGTGCTATCTATTGGTGCTGTCCACATCAATGATACGAGCTCAGGTGATTATTAACGAACTGGATTCAGATAACCCCAGTACTGATGATAAAGAATTTATTGAGTTAAAATCGGTAACAGCCAATTTCTCCCTTAACGGCTATGTTTTAGTCTTTTTTAACGGAACAGGTTCCTTAGCCGATAAAAGTTATTACACCATTAGTTTGAATGGTTTAACCACAGATGTGAACGGGCTGATTCTTATCGGAAACAATTTGGTTTCGCCGGTTCCCGAGCGAATTTTCACCAATAGTAGTATCCAAAACGGTCCTGATGGTGTCGGACTCTATTTAGGTTCTACGGCTGATTTTCCGGCCAATACTACTGCTACAACCGTTAATTTGATTGATGCTTTGGTGCATTCCAATAACACTACCCAAGTACCTTCTTTGCAAACTTTGTTAGGGGTAACAACCCAAGTGAATGAAAATGCCAATGGTTTAGGAACTACGCAATCTATTCAACGAAAATCGGATGGGACATGGGAAGTAAAAGCGCCAACACCGGGTGCCAACAATGACGGAAGCGGTTTTATTTTCAACGGAATAACCATAACAACAAATACGAATCACAAAAACGAAGGCGATAGTTTTGCCATAACTTTTACTACAGACAGCCCAGTTTCGAGTGATTTGAGTTTTACCTTCTCGCTTTCCAGCGGTGGCTTCAACACAGCCGATTATACCGGAAATACTGCTGTTCTCATCCCGACAGGAGGGAATAGTTTTTCTACTACTATAGTGCTTACAGATGATGCTTTAGATGAAGGTGATGAAGTGTTGAAAATCAAATTCGGAAATTTGCCATCAGGTTTTAATCGACGCAATGACAATATTGAAATCAGGGTGGTAGACAATGATTTTACTACTTTGCCATTTGGCACTCCTTTGAATCCAACTTACGGTAATGTGACCAGCACAGCGCCTGCCGGTTATTATGATAGTTTAGAAGGCTTGTCGGGAGCGGCTTTAAAACAGGCTTTGCAAAATATTATAGCTAATCCGGCGGTAGTGAGAGCGCACAATTATGGGGATGTTACCGATATTTTGAAAGTGGCCGATCAAAATCCTTTGAACAGTAACCAAGTTTGGTTGATGTATGTTGAGACGCCTCGCGCTAAATTAGATTTTCAAACTACTTCCAGCAACATTGGCTCTTGGAACCGAGAGCATATTTATCCGCAATCTCGTGGAGGTTTTGCCAATGCCACTGATGATATTCCTGACGGGATAAATGTTTGGTTGCCGACCAATGCCGATGACATTACTACAGGTCACGGTGATGCCCATCACATTCGTGCTGAAGACGGACCCGAAAATAGCTCGAGAAGTAATCGCGATTATGGTTTGACAGGTTACAACGGACCAACAGGCACCCAAGGTTCTTGGAAAGGAGATGTAGCTCGCTCTGTATTTTATATGGCTGTTCGGTACAATGCTTTAAGCGTGGTTAATGGTGATATTCCGGATACCACTGTCGGACAATTGGGTGATTTGGCTTCGCTTTTGACTTGGAACCATACCGATGCAAGAGATGATTTTGAAATGAATCGCAACAATTACATTTATACTTGGCAATACAATAGAAATCCTTTTATTGATTATCCTGCTTTGGCCGATTATATTTGGGGTGCTAATGTAGGTCAGGCCTGGTATGCTTCGCTCTCTTCTAATGAAAATACAGCTATTCGTTTCAGTATTTATCCGAATCCAGCCCAAGCACGTTTTACGGTTTCGGGAATTGATTCAGAAGCTACGCTCGAGTTTTATAACAGTTTAGGGATGAAAGTGTTTGAACAAAAATTTATTGGAGAAACCACCATAGAACCCAATGTGACTCCCGGAATTTATTGGGCCAAAATTATGAATGGTAATCAAACCGTTACTAAGAAAGTTGTCATCAAATAATCGGGACAAAATATATTTTTTAAAAACCTATTGGCCTTTCAATAGGTTTTTTTATTTGAAATAGATTTTAAAAGTGGTTCCCACATTCAGTTCGCTATCGATTTCAATTTTTCCACCCATGGCATCGATTTGATTTTTGGTGATAAACAACCCAATTCCTTTAGCATCCGGATTATTGTTAAATGTTTTATACATGCCAAATAGGTTTTCTCCGTTTCTTTTTAAGTCAATACCGATTCCGTTATCTTCGATTTGCAATATTTTATAGGTTTCGTCAAAGGTTAGGGTGATCACCGGTTTTCTTTCAGGATGGCAATACCGAATGGCATTTGAAATAAAATTGTACAATATACTCTCTAAATAAGCAGTATTGTAGTCAACATAAATGTGTGCCGGAACTAAATTATTAACGGTTGCCGATTTTTCTTCAATTTGCCTACTGAGTAAATCTATTGATTTTGTTATGTATTCATTCAAATTAAGCTTTTCAATGCTGAGATTAATTTGGGTTCTGATATTGACCACATCATTCAAATTTCTCATGGTTTCATCCAAAGATTTAGAAACTTTTTTCAATAAATTTAACATTTCGTCTTGCTCTTCTTTGGTCTTTACTCCGTCTAAAAGACTTAAAATTAATTCGATATTACTTGTATGAGATCTCAAGTTGTGTGATACGATATAAGAGAAATTCAACAGCCTTTTATTTTGTTCTGAAACCAGTTCAAAGGATTGGTTGAGTTCTTCTTCCGCTCTTTTTTTATCGGTTATATCTTCAACAATGGCAATGTGATTTAAAACTACATTTCCTTTTTTCCATAGCGCCGCAACCACCAAATTGACCCATACAATTTTTTCGCTTTTGTGGATGTATCTTTTTTCCATGCAAAAGTAATCAATCTCACCGCGCTTGAGTTTTTCCATGTTGGCCAAATCCAATTCTAAATCTTCGGGGTAGGTAATGGACTGGAAGTTTTTTTGCAACAATTCATCTGTAGAATAACCTACAATTTGGCTGTATTCTTTGTTAATGGTTATAAAATTTCCCGTGGCAGTATCAATTTTGGCAATTCCAACAGGCGCTTGATCAAAAATAGCCTTGAATTCCGTTTCACGTTTGATAATTTTTTTGGTTTGGACTTCGATTAAACGTTGCAGTTCCGCCGGTTTTTTTAAGATAGAGGTAACCCACAATCCTACAATTACAGCTAAGAGAAATCCCAGTGAAATAGAAGTATACAATTGATTAAAAATGTTGCTCTGATTGCGGGCAATAAGGTATATTTTCCAATCACCATCAGGGATGAAAGCGGTCAAGTAAGATTTATTTTCAAGACTTTTGTCTTCGGGTAGAAAGAATTCTTCTTTTAGGGTTACCGGATTGGTTTTAGAGAATTGAAAATAGTACTTACTGTCATCAACCGAAGGAATACCCGATTCTTTGACCAAAGTTTCTAAATGAATAACCACCGAAGAGAATCCCCAAAAGGTATCATTTTTATATACCGGAAGTCTTCCCACAACACCTATGCCGCCTTGCTTAAGTTGCATTGGGCCGGCAAAGTACATCGATTTGGATTTTACCGACTTTCGGGCTTCTACTCTGGCATTTGGAGCATTTAGAATGTCATAATCAATAACCGCTTTATTAGGTTCATAGGGATAAACATATTTGATTACGCCGTTTGGCACCAATTGAACAGCATCAATCGCCTTGTTGTCGTCTACCAATTGTGCCCCAATTTTTTCATAATTTTCCGGCGTGCCTTTGTCATTGATGGTCATGGCCAAGGTTAAGGCCGAAGTGTAACTGTTTTTTAAAATCTGTTCGAAATTTTGTCTTACTACATTAAGAATGTTTGACATTTCCCGATGCTCATTTTCTTTAATCACTTCATACCGAAGTTTCACTACAAAACCCACCAATAGCAACATGATTAAGAACACAGCGGTACCGGCAGTTTTTGGTCTGACTAAAACCCAACCGGATATTTTTTTCAAAGTTTCTTTGAGATTCATAAGGGGTTTAGGGATTGATTAGATTATTTCCAACTAAAAATAATAATAAAAGTTGGAAATGTAAAGGATTTTTTACTTGAAAGATAAATATTTATTTCCCGATACAAAAATTAGCAAAAATATTCCCTAAAAGTTCATCATTGGTCACTTCACCGGTAATTTCACCAAAGTAATACAAGGCTTGTTTGATGTCGATGGCCATTAGGTCTGAGGAAAGTCCGCTGTCTAAGCCAAAAGTCACTTTTTGAATTTCTTCTAAAGCTTTGAGTAAAGAATCATAATGACGCGTATTGGTAACTATAGTTTCATTGTTGCGCAAAGCTCCTGTGTTGACAAAGGACAGGAGTTGTTTTTTTAACTCGTCGATACCTGTATTTGATTTAGCCGAAATGGTTTCAAGTTTTACATTTAAAGTTTCAAGTTGCTCACGAATATTGGCAATCTCTGCTTTTGAAATTAAATCAATTTTATTGACAACCACTATCATAGGCTTTAATGGAAACTGATTTTTAATTTTTTCTATTTCAATTATGAATTGGGAACTTGAAACCTGAAACTTTAAACTTTCAAACAAATACAATACAACCTGTGCTTGCTCAATTTTCTCAAAAGTTTTTTTGATACCGATGCTTTCTACCACATCTTTTGTCTCTCGAATTCCAGCAGTATCAATGAATCTAAATCCGATTCCGTCGATAACCAGTTCATCTTCGATGGTATCGCGTGTTGTTCCGGCTATGTCGGAAACAATGGCACGTTCTTCGTTTAATAAAGCATTCAATAAAGTTGATTTTCCCACATTGGGTTCACCCACAATCGCCACCGGAATGCCGTTTTTAATGACATTTCCAACGGCAAACGAATCGATTAAACGCTTTAAAACAAATTCTATTCGGTTTAGCAATGCTTTAAATTGGGTTCTATCGGCAAATTCTACATCTTCTTCGGCAAAGTCTAATTCAAGCTCAATTAGCGAAGCAAAATTCAATAGTTCTTCTCTAAGTTTGGCTATTTCGTTGCTAAAACCACCGCGCATTTGTTGCATGGCAATTTGGTGACTGGCTTCATTGTCCGAAGCAATCAAATCGGCTACGGCTTCGGCTTGCGACAAATCGAGTTTGCCGTTTAAAAACGCTCTCAAAGTAAATTCACCGGCTTGTGCCATTTTACAGCCTTTGCGCAACAATAATTGGATGATTTGTTGTTGGATGAAAGTCGACCCGTGACAAGAAATCTCAATTATATCTTCGCCGGTATAAGAATTGGGGTTTTTAAAAATAGACAGCAAAACTTGGTCATATACTTTTCCCTCGTCTACAATGTGTCCGAGATGAATGGTATGGGTTTTTTGCTTGCTGATGTTTTTCCCCGAAACCGATTGGAATACTTGTTCGGCAATGGTAATAGCGTCTTTACCCGACAGGCGGATAACGGCAATTGCACCGGCGCCCGAAGGCGAAGCTAAAGCCACAATAGTTTCGTGAGAAATCATTTTTGTATCATTTGCCGGCAAAGATACTAAATATCTAAAGAAGCAAAATATTATTCCTCTTCGGGCAACTGCAATGCTTTTCGCAATAGGATTTCAAAAGAAGCTTCTGTCGGAAAAGGCAATTGCGAATTCACAAAATTTCCTTTGGGATCTATTAAGATAAATCTCGGAATGGAAACTATGTCATAATCTTTGTTAAACCTATTCAAATCGTTGACATGCAATTGCAACACCGATTTGGATTTGCCCTTGGCGGCTATATACCATTTTTGAATATTTTCATCGTTGCTAACCGCTACAAATTGGATTTTTTCTTTCTTGTATTTTAGGGCAAATTTCTCAAAATAAGGCGATTGTTGTCTGCAAGGACCACACCAAGTTGCCCAAACATCTATAACTACAAATTTGCCTTGTAAATCGGCCAAAGAAGTTTTTTTGCCTTCTATAGTCGTGGCTTCAAAGACCGGAGCCGGTTTGCCTTTGCTCAAACTTTCGGCAATTTGGTTTAGCTTATTAATTTTTCTTTGGAAACTAGGGTTGCTGAATTGACCGATGTATTTTGAAACAAATTGATTTCTCTCTTCGCTGGTGGAAGCTTCGTCTATGGTTTTCTGCATTTGCCAAAAGAGCATCTTGTCTTTAAAAGGACCGCTTTTCATTTGGGAAATCGCCAATATCGATTTGGTGTCATCATCAATATCCTCTTTGTTTTTGGCAATCAATTGGCTTTTTACATATTCAAAATAATCCCCGCTGCTCAACAGACTTTCATCGGTTAATGATAGTTTTTGTTTAATTTCTTTGATATCATTGCTTTCGGGAGTTTTTTGATTAGGATACAAAGCGGCTCGCTTTTTCAAAAAATTATTCCACATGTTGAGGTAAAAAGTGGTGATTATTTTTTGATTTCTCTCGGTAAAGTCTTTCCTCGGAACATAGTTGTCTACCGTTTTAAAGGTGCTGGAGCTTTCCATTTCTTCTTTCCAGTCTTCATATAAAGTTTTAGTGATGAAGGAAGGATTGTCAAGATTGATGTTTTCCTCCAAATAATACGAAGTCATGTTCCATTTTAGGTTGGCTTTTGAATCCATTTGATTTTCGGCTAAACGAGTACCTTTCAATTTGAAACTTGATTTTTGTCCCAAAATTTTACCGTCTAAGTAAATACTGTCGTTTTCTCCGAAATACACATTACCGCCATATTTTCCATCTATTTCAAAAGTGTAATGATCGGTGAGTATTTTTTGGCCAAATACATAGTGGAATTCATTGTTTTTTATCGGAATGACCGCTATGGTGTCTTGAACAGCATTGTCTTTAATATAAAGAGTTTGAAAGGGAACTTTGCTGTCAATTTTTCCGCAAAATACGGTTTTGTTATACTCCGTCATTTGATTGGGTGTCAATAACCAATAGGTTAAACCGCCAAAGACACACACTACAACTATCAGGCTGATGATTCTTGATTTTTTGCCAAAGGCCAATGGCAATGTTTTGTGTCGGTACCAATTAAAGCCCAAATACAAAAGAGCAATGGTAAGCATTAGTCCGGCATAATCTGTAAACGTAAACCAATATCCCAAATCGCTGCCTTCCGGATTGGCTGCTACTTTAGACAGAATTTCATAAGGATACCAATCGGGAACCAAATCAAAAGGAGATAAAAACACGGTCAAAAGCAATCCTGAAAACCCAATGACAATAGACCAAATAAAACTCGAGATTAAAACGGAAACCACAAACTGAATCGCAGTTACCAATAGCGATGCTATAAAAAGTCGAGCAATAAGATGCAAAATGCCTGCCCAAGGAATTTCCATCAAAGCCATTTTAGGAAGCGTAATTACGTTACTCAACACCCAAGCCGAAAGTAATGAAACCACAATGAAAGCCATAATCGAAATCAGATTGGCAATCAGTACGGTAAAGAATTTGGAAAAATAAATGGAGAATTTTTCAATAGGTTGGGTTTCCATCAATTGCCAACCTCCGTTTTTATGGTCTAATTGTGTGATACGACTGATCGTAATGATTATTAGCAAGGGGAAAAAGAAAAAGGCAAACGGGTTTAAGGCTTCTTGGGCAAATTTTAAATAATGGTTATAGGGTAATTCTACTTTTATTTCTTCAGTTGATATTATAATTGAAACAATAAAGTACAATATAGGAGAAATCAAACCAATGATGGCGCTGGTCCAATAAAAACCGGTACCTCTTTTTTTGATTTGTTCTGCTTTTAGGGCGGTGATAAAGTTGGAGATACTATTTTTCATGGGTATTTTTTTCATTTGTTATCGACATAAACCATTCTTCTAATCCGTCCAGAATTTTAACTTCGTAAACGACAGCATTTTTTGAAATCAGCATCTTGATAAATTCAGGAATATGTTCTTTGTTGCCCAATTCAATGGTGAGTTGATTTTGGGCAATTAAACTGATTTTCGGATAACTTTTTTCAAGTTCTGCGAGCCATTTTGAAGCCTCATCAATAGTCAATTGAATTTTACATACATTAGATTCGATGGAAAGCTGTTGCATGGTTCCTTCAAATTTCATTTTTCCTTTGTTAATGATGCCCACATGGGTACACATTTTTTCAATTTCGCTAAGCAAATGGCTTGAAACAAAAATGGTAACTCCTTTTTCCTGATTGAGTTTGATGAGCAGTTTTCGAATTTCAATAATACCGTTAGGATCTAAACCGTTTACAGGTTCATCAAGCAGCAGTAATTCGGGCTCACTCAACAATGCCATGGCAATAGCCAGACGTTGCTTCATTCCAAGAGAATAGTGTTTGGCTTTGCGTTTGCCATCCTGAGATAAATCCACCAAAGCCAGTGTTTCGTGAATTTTTTCCTCAGGAATATTGCGGAGTTTGGCGATGTATTTCAAATTATCTATCCCGCTCAAATGAAGGTACAACGCCGGTGATTCTACTAAAGAACCTATTCTTGAAAAAACTACAGGCAATTGTTCTTGTAAAGATTGGCCAAAGAGTTCGATTGCCTTTCCTTGCTCCGGAATAATACCGGTTAGTAATCGCATGGTGGTTGATTTCCCCGCGCCGTTAGGTCCTAAAAAACCATATATAGCTCCCTTAGGAACATGAATGGAAATGTTGTTCAAGACTTTTTTATGTTTGGAATACTGGAAATCCAGAGACTGAATTTGAATGATATACTCGCTCATGCTGTTGATTTAGTTTGGCTAAAATAACTAAAATAGTAAATGATGGTACTATATTTTACAACATCAATGGCTATTAAAATAAAGTT
>NZ_CAMLRU010000040.1 GCF_946482535.1 uncultured Flavobacterium sp. | reverse complement strand
AAAAGAACAAGCGTTGAAAACCCCATTACAAGGCATAGTAGCCGCTTTAGAAGGAATGAAAATCCGTAAAGACCGCGAAGTGATTCTGCATTTTGCGCCTTATCCGATGCAGTTGGTGTTAGGGCAAAAAGACGGCGTTTTAATTTACGAAGATAATTTGGAACAAATAGAAGGCACCAAAGTAGCACTCACCACTTTCCCCGATGGCCACATGAGCCACATTGAAAACGAAAAGGAGTTGCTGAAAGTTTTACTAAATTTCTTGAAGAAGGTTTAGTTGGTTTTCTCCTCAAAAGGCAGTTCCATATCAAAAATTTCTTGTAGTAAAACCACAATCTGTTCCAAGTAATTTTCCATGATTTCAGCAGAAACCACATTGGTTACTTCTTTGTCTTGCTTGAAATTAAAAGGCAAAAATCCCGATTTCAAGTTTTTAAACGAAAGAATACCGGCTTCTATTTCACTTCCTTTGGCTTGTTCTTCATACATGAACGCATAAGCCAAAATCTGAATGATTTTATCGTTTTTAATGTCTTCCGTCAAGCCGTTCCAGTCTTTTAAGGTGACATTTTTTTGCTCAACTTTACCGGTCTTATAATCGATGATTCTGATTTTACCGTTGCGTCTTTCAATTCGGTCCACATTTCCTTTAATCAATACCGGAATAGGCAAACGCACATCTTCTAACGTTCTTTCATAGGTTTGTTCCAAAGCAATAATTTGTACTTCATCTCCTTTTTCTAACAACTCTAATTCGAGCTTGAGGAAATTATAGACATTACGTTTGGCGACTTCAAAAGCCAACAAGTTTCGGCCTTTTTTGATTTCACCTTCTTTGTAGACTTCTTTAAATTGTGTGAGCACTTCGTCATCAATCTTTTTGAAACAATTTTCGATATCGGCTTTGGTCAACAATCTTCCTATAAAAGGCTTATACAATTCTTCGAGTGTACCGTGAATAATCGTTCCCAAAGTGTTGGCGGCCACATTTTCTTCCACTTCATCCACTTCCTTAATCCGTAGAACACGTTCAAAATAAAACTGAATAGGGTTTCTGATGTAAGTCGTTAAAGATGATGGCGAAAATCCATTTGTTGCAATTTCGCGCAAGCGTTCTAAAACACTTGCTGTTTTGGGAACCACTATCGGTTGATGCGCAACATTCGGCACATTCGGATTAAAATATTGAAAAGTTAAGTTGTGCTTCGCTTGTTTTTCGACTTCCAATTGGGTAATAAAACGGCTTTTTTCGCCCGCATCAAATCCTTCACTATCGGCGTTGTAAATCAGGTAAATGTTTTTAGCTCGTTGCAATAAATGATAGAAGTGATAGGTGTAAATAGCGTCTTTTTCTTTATAGGTTGGCAACTCATACTCTCGCTTCACATCATACGGTATAAACGAATTGGTGCTTTTCCCTGCCGGAAATTTACCTTCGTTGACGGAAGTAATGATTACAGTTTCAAAATCGAGGACACGGCTTTCTAAAACGCCCATGATTTGTAAACCGTCTAAAGGTTCGCCTTCAAAAGACACTTCGGCCACATCAATCACTTGCTTATAAATGGCATGCAGTGTTTTAATATCGTCTATATTTGGGTGTTGCCCAAAATAAGAAAGCATCTTATTAATCACTTTAAACACCGAGTAAACAAAGGCATTCGTTATTTTTTCTTCCTCGTTATCGTAGCTCAAATTGGCTTTGATTTGGAGTAAGATTTGAGAAAGATTTTCCAGCACGGCTACTGAACCGGTATTCCATTTTCGGAACAACAATTGAAACAAAGAATTCTCTTGTGGGTATAATTCTTCTAGTTTTTTGTGTGTAATGAAAGTGTAATTGTTTTTATTAATGCGACTAACCAATTCACCGGCATAAAGGTAAGGTTCAATCAACGGATGGGTCAAAATATCGAGCACATCTTTGTAATACATCACATAACTGTCCGGATTTCGGGACAAAGCATTAGAATGAAGTTTAAACAATTTAGCTATAAGCAATTGTGCCGGATTGTTTTTGCTGGAAAATCCCATAGTGATGTTAAGCGCATTGACCGTTTCAGGTAACGAATGCAACACGGGTAACAACAGATTTTCTTCGCCTAAAACTACGGCTACCTTTTGCAGATTACCATTGTTTTCGGCTATATATTTTTCAATAATACTCCCCGTAATTTTAGCTTGCCCGATAGATTTTGAGGTCGCAATAACATGAATATTCTTGGCTTCGGTAAAATCGTTTACAATCCATTCGTAAGGATGCGTTTTGTAATAAATCCACTCCGATTTGAATTTCCTTTGGAACAAACCCGCATCATGAAATGTATCATGCAGTAAGGTTTCGTCAATATCCCAATAAATTTTCGTTCTATCTAAGGCCAATAAGTGTTGGATGATTTTCTCTTCGGCTTGATTGAGCGCATTGAAACCGGCGAAGATAAATTGGTTGTTGTTGTTTTCTGAAAAGTGATCCAAATTCCCAACCGCTTCGCGATAAATTAACCCTTGGTAACCAACTCCTTTGTTAAGCAGATGATCATAAAACGACTGGTAATATTCGGGCAGTTTTTTCCAGAAGATTAAATAATTTTCGATGAGCTCCGTTCGCTTTTCGATATTCACAGCCCAATGTTCAATTTCCTTGATGTTTTCAAGGTATTTCAACACTTCATTTGGTTTTAATAAATAGCGGTCAATTTCATTAAAATCCTGTAACAAAGTTTTGGCCCAATTGGCAAAGGATTCAAAAGATTCTTGTTTGTCTTTTTCGGTCACCGAAAGGTAAACGTTATAAAACTCAAAGAGCAGTTCAACACTGTCAATAGAGCGAATGCCGGCAATTTCTTGTATAAAGTCTTCTATACTGATAATTTCGGGCGAGAAGATATTGTCGGATACCGTTTTCTTTAATTCCTCCAGCAAAAAGACTTTGGCTCTTTTATTGGGTAAAATCACCACCAAATCCAATAGAGAATTGGAATGGTTTTTTATAATCTCTTGTGCTATTTGGTTAAGAAAAGATGGTTTTGACATTTTATAAAAATAAAAAAAACGCCCCGAATTTCGGAGCGTTTTCTTGAAAATATTTTGGAGAAAATTATTTTACTAATTTCACTTCAACTCTTCTGTTGTTAGCTTTACCAGCTTTAGTTTTGTTAGTATCGATTGGTTTAGACTCACCGTAACCGGCTGAAGACAATCTTGAAGCAGCAATACCATTTTCGATTAAATAGTTTTTCACTGCTGCAGCTCTGTTTTCAGATAAAGTTTGGTTAGTAGCATCTTTACCATCGCTATCAGTGTGACCTTCGATTGAGAAGTTAGAGTTTGGATACTCTTTCAAGATAGCTACGATAGCTTGTAATACCGGGTAAGTTTGTTGTTGGAATGAAGCTTTACCGCTATCGAATAAGATAGTTTTAGCGTAGTCATTCAAACGTTTGATAGCTTCCTCAGTTACTTCAGGACAACCGTTGTTAGCAACAGTACCGGCTACATCCGGACATCTGTCATCTTTGTCTAACACTTTGTCATTATCTCTATCTGGCCATGGACATCCGCCATTTTCTTTAGGACCTTTAACGTCTTTACATTTGTCTTCTTTGTCTTGAACACCGTCACCGTCTGTATCAGGACAACCACCGAAAGCTTTTAAACCGGCAACTTCAGGACAAGCATCAACATTATCAGCAATTCCGTCACCATCAGTATCAGGACAACCGTTAAATTCAACCGGACCTGCAATATCAGGACAAGCATCTTTGCTGTTTTCAATTCCGTCTCCGTCAGTATCAGGACAACCGTTGAACTGTTTTAAACCTGCTTCTTCCGGACAAGCATCGTCTTTGTCATAGATTCCGTCACCATCTTTGTCAGAACCTCCGAATTTGAAAGTAAGACCGGCAAAGTGTTGTGTGTGAGACGGCATGTCTTCACGTACATCTTCGAAAGAATGTTTGTATGTAGTACGGTAAGATAAACCTACATTTTCGCTAAACCAATAAGTTAAACCTAAACCTGCATTTAATGTACCGGCACTAGCTTCATCACCTAACCAAGTGTAACCTCCACCAAAGTTGATTGAAGGATCAATTTTTTTAGATTTGATTAAACTCATTAAGCTATAGTTGATAACACCATCAACAGCGTAATAACTTAAATCTCCCGGATTTACCACTTCATACGGACCGTTTTCAACTCTTGGTAATACATATCTAGTGATTTTGTTAATCGAACCCGTAACTCCGAAAGAGAAATTACCACCAACATGTTTAGATAAGCTAACAAAAGATACGGCAGGAAGTAGATTCCAATTGTCTTTTGCATTGAAATACTGTGAGAACTGGTCTTCTAATTTAGATGCAGCACTTACTCTAGTATCTACCGCGTTAACCCCGAACGATATTGCCCAAGGATTGTTGCTGTCTTGAGCTTGTGAGCTAAGGCCAGCTAACATTAGCATAGCAACGAATAATTTGTTAAGATGTTTCATACTTAATTTGATTAGATTATAATAATTATAATAAAGCAAAAGTAATACGTATTAATATAATATCAAAATCTTATTGTTAAAATGTGGAAATTATGTAATGATTTAAATAAATTCTGGAAAAGCAATCTAAATTAGATAATATTCAACATTTTTGCCACTTCTTCAAAGGCTTTGATGGCTTGGTCAAGATGCTCTTTGGTATGTGCCGCAGAAAGTTGAACTCTGATACGCGCTTTGTCTCTTGGTACCACCGGGAAAAAGAATCCAATTACATAAATCCCTTTTTTCAGCAATTCGTCGGCCATGATTTGAGAAAGCTTAGCATCGTAAAGCATAACCGGCACTATGGCTGAATCTCCGTCAATGATATCCAAACCGGCTTTTTTCATTCCGGCTTTGAAGTAATTGGTGTTCCACTCCAATTTATCTCTTAGCGTAGTATCTTTTTCTAAAAGTTCGAAAACTTTTATGGAAGCCCCAACAATAGCCGGAGCCAAAGAGTTGGAGAACAAATAAGGACGTGAACGTTGGCGTAATATTTCTATGATTTCTTTTTTAGCGGTAGTATAACCACCCATGGCGCCACCCAAAGCTTTTCCGAGTGTTCCCGTGATGATGTCTACTCTGCCCATGACACCTTTGGCTTCGAGTGTTCCTTTTCCGGTGGCACCGATGAAACCGGCGGCATGACATTCGTCAACCATTACCAAAGCGTCGTATTTGTCGGCCAAGTCACAGATTTTGTCGAGTGGCGCTACCAATCCGTCCATAGAAAACACACCATCGGTTACGATTAACTTAAAACGATGACCGGCTTCCACCGCTTTTTTCAATTGGGCTTCCAAATCTTCCATATTGGAATTTTCATAACGGTAACGCGCGGCTTTACACAAACGAACACCGTCAATAATCGAAGCGTGGTTCAAACTATCTGAAATGATACAATCTTCTTCGCCCAGAAGCGGTTCAAAAACACCACCATTAGCGTCGAATGCAGCAGCGTAAAGAATCGTATCTTCTGTACCGTAGAATTCAGCTATCTTTTTTTCCAATGTTTTGTGAATATCCTGTGTTCCGCAAATGAAACGCACCGAAGACATACCAAACCCGTGAGAATCTAAAGTATCTTTTGCGGCCTGAATCACTTCCGGATGCGAGGATAAGCCTAAATAATTATTGGCACAAAAGTTCAAAACCGTTTTGCCGTTTACGGTAATTTCCGCACCTTGTGGTGAAGTGATAATGCGTTCTCTTTTAAAAATACCGTTTTGCTCAATGGTATCTAATTCGTTTTGTAAGTGTTGCTGAATTTTTCCGTACATGTTGTAGTTTATGAATTTTAGTTTGTGTTTGATGTTTAGCTGTTAGCTGTTAGCTGTTATTAAGGTTACAAATTTACTATTTCCAAACTTTCCCCAATGTAAACCAAGGCTTTTTTAGTCACTTTGAATCCCATTTTTTCAATAGCGTTCTGATAGTTTTCCAATTGCGCGGTATATTTTGCTTGGTGTGCGCCGGTTTTGTAATCGAGCAGATAGATTTCTTGGTCGGCGGTAATGACCATTCTGTCGGGCTTTACCAAATTGCCTTCTTTTTGAATAATGGTTTTTTCGTTTAAGATTTTGTTGTCAATGGCGAAATAAGACAACAAATCAGGATGATTGACCACTTGATTGAGCGTTTGTGCAACCGCTTCTTTTTGAGAAGCAATGATCAATCCGTTTTCGAGGGCTTTGGTTAGGGCCAAATCAATGTCGTCTTTGGTTTTGACAAAAGATAAAATTTCGTGTAGTATGTTTCCGAATTCAATCGCTTTCTGTTGTTGTGTATTCCACATCAGACTTTCTTTCTGCGCAATTTTGATGCTTTTCGGATTCAAGGTAGCGGACAATTGCGGAATGGTTTCGGTTTCGTCAATGATTTCTTTGGTTTCGGATAATTTTTCGGCTTTGCCAAATGAATATTCGAATTTACTTTCGTCAAAATCATTCCCTAAAAACTTGATAAAAAACGAAGCCATGTTATTCGGATATTCTCCTGAATTTTTGCTGCGACTTTGCATGCCCGAGATAATGTACAACTGTTCTTCGGCTCGCGTTAACGCCACATACAAAACATTAATATTGTCCAGCAATTCTTCTTGTTTCTTTTGTTGGTAAATTAGATTCGCTTCTTCGCCATAGCCTTCTACTTTGCTGCTTTTATCGACTAAAGCTTTGGGCAAACCGGTGACTTCAGCATCGGCATTGAGCCACATTTTTTCTCGCGGACCTTTGCTGTAATCTTCTTCGGCAAAAGGAAAAATCACCACCGGAAATTCCAATCCTTTCGATTTGTGTATGGTCATAATCCGAACGGCATTATTGCCTTCGGGCGACGGAATGCTGAGTTTCTCCGAATTGTTATCCCAATAATTAAGAAAATCAGCAATACCGGCTTGCTTTTTTAAATCGTGTTCCAAAATCAAATCCAGGAAAAACTGAATGTATGCATTGCGTTTGTCCATCGGAATGACTTTGGTAATGATGATTTCGGTGGCTTCGTAAAGTGATTTTTTGCGAATATTTTGAAACGAAAAATCGATATTAAAGCCCATCAGCCAATGTTGAAAAGCGGTTTCTGCTTTTTGTTCCATGCCTTGGGCAATGAAATCGTGGGTTTGCAATTGGTTTTGAAGCGAAGCCAAGTAGTAAAGAAAATTGGCTTTGGCGACTAAATCGCTGTTGTTTTTTAAATAACGCAAAATATGAATTACACCTTGTACTTCAGAGGATGCCCCAAGTAACAAACTCTCCGAAGATAAAATCGGAATACCGTTTTCGGTTAAATAATTCGCTACTTCGGTACCGTGCGCTTTTTTTCGGGTAAGAATTACGATGTCTTTGTAGCGAAATCCTTTTTGCTTGACTTTTTCTATCGTAGACAAAGTAGCTTGCAGGTACAATTCGTTTTTTTCCGGACTTTCTTCTCCTTCTTCTTCATAAGCCGCTTTTTCAACTTTGGGCACAAAAGAAATATTGACATAACCGCCGGTTTTGGTATTGAATTGTTGATGGCTGTGGTTTTGGTACAAATCTTTGTAATCTTCGTGAGCGAATTCCTGACTCAAAAAAGCAAACAATTTGTTGTTGAAGGCGATGATTTCAGAATAACTGCGGTAATTGGTTCCTAATGTAAAAGGCTTCCAATCCGGATTTACAAAAGGATTTTTACCTTTTACTAGTTCGATAAATTGTTCGGCTTTTCCGCCACGCCAACGGTAAATGGATTGTTTCGGATCGCCTACAATCATCAGTGAACCTCGTTCGCCATTCAAGTCTTCGCTCGAAAGCGCATTGTCAATCAGCGGAATCAAATTGTGCCATTGCATTTCGGATGTATCTTGAAACTCGTCGATGAAAAAATTTCTGTATTTTTCACCCAAACGCTCATAAATAAAAGGCGCGGGTTGGTTTTGGATTTGGTCGAAAATGAGTTTGTTAAATTCCGCTATCGATAAGATATTTTGTTCTTTTTGAATTTTCCCCAATTCGTTACTCACAGTATTCAGCAAAGAAAGCGGCGTGATGTTTTTGAGAAAGGCTTCGTAGAAATGTTTCTTTTCAAATTTTTTGTAAATCGAAGCCAGGATTTCGAGCAAATCGGGAATGATACTTTCTATAATTGCTCGGTCAGAAGCGGTTTTGTTGATTTTGATGTCGTCAAATTCGTGATAGGTTTTATTCGCCGGATTGAACTTTTTCTCTTTGATGTTATTCAAATGATTCGGAAAATGTCCGGCAGAAAAAGATTTGATGTCGATACCATTTTTTTCTATTAGTAATAAAGCTTCGGTTGCCAATTCAACCGTTTCGGTTTCCAATTGTGCACAAAGTTCGGTGAGTTTGTTTTTGATTTCGATAAATTCTGCGATGGTTTTGTTTTGGAAATGCGTGATTTCTTCGCGGTTGTTTTCGTTCAGAATTAACTTTCCGGTTTCCATAATCTCACGTGAAATGTCCCAAGATTTGTCGTCGTCTGTTTTTTCCATGGTGAAATCGACCAACAAATTGGTTAAAGTTTCATCGTTTCCGGCTTCGGCTATAATAGCATCAACCGCTTCGGTCAATAAATTTTCGGTATCCAATGACACTTCAAAAGTAATCGGCAAGTTCAAATCGTGGGCAAAAGCGCGAATGACTTTGTGGGTGAATTTGTCAATGGTAGAAATGTCGAAGACAGCGTAATTGTGAATGAGGTTTTTGATGATGCTTTTGGCTTTTTCGGTAATCGTGGCCAAGGATAATCCGGTTTCTGTCTGAATGTCTTGCATCAACTGTAGCGCTTTGTCCGATGGCTTTTCTTTAGCAAACTCAGACAAACTTTCGACCACACGGCTTTTCATTTCGTGTACGGCTTTGTTGGTAAAGGTAATGGCCAAAATATTCCGATAAGCATCGGGTTTTTTAGACAAGAGGATTATTTTCAAATACTCTTTGACCAAAGTATAAGTTTTGCCCGAACCGGCGGAAGCATCGTAGATGGAGAAAGCGGTTTTTTGCATTAGTTTTTTCGGATTAAATAAACAAAATTCAACTTCGAATCTTCGCCGTAATATTCGACTTCAAATTCATCCACTTTGATGGCGCCGATTTTTTCAATGGCTTTTTGCGAACGAATATTGAAAGCGCCAATATGAAAATAAACTTTATCGACTTGTTGAAAGGCATAATCGAGCATGAGTTCTTTCAAAGTTTTGTTGTAACCGTTGCCCCAAAATTTACGACCGATAAAAGTGTAGCCAATAAGAATTGAATTGCCTTTTTCATCATAGTCATAAAACCTACTCGAGCCAACCACTTCATTGGTTTTTGCCTCCCGAATTAAAAAAGCACCTTTGGATATCAAGGCACCTTCAAAAAAGTTTTGAAAAACCTCGCGTTGGTATCGCAATTTGTTCGGATGTTGTTCCCAAACCAAAGGGTCAGAAGCTACTTCATACAGTGCTTCGAAATCTGTTTCCTCCAGAGGCGTTAGTTTAATAAGCTCGTTTTCTAAATTATAAGGTTGCCAATCAAACATGGGGAACGGTAATTTTATTTATGCTACTAATGTAATTAATTAATTCTTTATTAAGAAAAAGGAATTTTTCAATGCTTAATTTTGCAGCACAATTAAAATTTATTGCTTTGAAAAGAAATGAAGTTATTCTGGTAGCGCTCATGGCGTTGCTCAATTTCACCCATATACTCGATTTTATGATCATGATGCCTTTGGGAAATATTTTGATGCCCAAATGGAATTTGACCACTTCCGAGTTTTCAATTATAGTGTCCAGTTATTCTTTGGCGGCTTTTTTCAGTAGTTTTTGTGCCATTTTTTTTGCCGATAAATTCGACCGAAAAAAACTATTGCTCTTTGGTTATTCCGGTTTCTTAATTGGAACTTTTGCTTGTGCTTTTGCCTTCGGAACCTATTCGATGATTTTGGCCCGTACTTTTACAGGATTGTTCGGTGGTTTAATCAGCGCCCAAATCTTAAGTATCATTGCCGATGTGATTCCGTATGAACGTCGTGGCAGAGCGATGGGATTATTGATGGGCGGATTTGCCTTAGCTTCGGTAATTGGTGTGCCGTTTGGATTGTTTTTGGCCAATAAATACGATTGGCATTATCCGTTTTTAGTAGTTGCCACTTTTGGAGTATTATTATTGCCGTTTTTATTTCGATTTGTACCCAATGTTAATGCCCATTTGGCTAATCCGGTAAAACTAAAAGAACGCATTGCTAATTTCTATGATATTTTCAGCAATCCAACCCAGATTACGGCTTTAGGCTTTAGTTTTTTATTGATTACCGGACATTTTATCATAGTGCCGTTGATTAATCCGTATTTGGTTTATAACGTTGGAGTGCCTCAAGAATACACCCCTTTGATTTATTTGGTTGGTGGTATTTGTTCGTTGATTTCCGCTCAAATTATAGGAAAGTTAGCCGATAGTTATGGGAAAAGAACCGTTTTTGTTTGGGCTGCTGTGATTTCAACATTTTTTGTGGTGTTAATCACCAATATGCCACATTGGCAACTATTTATTGTATTGGGGATTTTCGGATTTTGGTTTAGTTCTTCAACCGGAAGAACGGTTCCCGGGCAAGCTATGATTACGCAAGCAGTTACCAGTGAAACTAGAGGTAGTTTTATGAGTTTGAATTCTTGTGTGCAATCTTTGGGAACCGGTTTTGCTTCTTTAATGAGCGGTTGGATTACCTATAGTGATGCTAAATTTGCGATTCACAATTACAATTATTTAGGTTACATCAGCATCAGTTTGATTTTATTGTGTGTTTTATTGTCCTATCAATTGGAGCGAAAACTGCAGTATGTTGAGCAATAATTTTTTGTGTTGACTTAAATGATTGTTTGACTTTTATATGCAAAAACGATTTATAATTTATAAATTTGAACATCAAATATTAATCTTTAAAACATAACAACCATGGCTTTTGAATTACCGCAATTACCTTATGCATACGATGCTTTAGAACCTCATATTGATGCCAGAACAATGGAAATCCATCATTCCAAACATCATAACGCTTATGTGACCAATTTGAATGCGGCCATTACCGGCACCGATATGGAAGGCAAAACCATTGAAAACATATTGATTAATTTAGACATGACCAACATGGCGGTTCGCAATAATGGCGGCGGTCACTACAACCACAATTTGTTTTGGAGAATCATGTCGCCAAACGGTGGCGGATTGCCAACAGGAGATTTAGCAGAAGCTATTGAAAGAGACTTTGGTTCTTTTGAAGAATTCAAAGCGCAATTTGCCAAAGCCGGAGCGACGCGTTTCGGATCGGGTTGGGCTTGGCTTTGTGTGCACAAAGGAGGAAAACTGGAAGTGTGTTCAACTCCAAACCAAGACAATCCTTTGATGCCTGATACCGCTTGTGGCGGATTTCCAATCTTAGGAATGGATGTTTGGGAACATGCTTATTATTTACATTACCAAAATCGTCGTCCCGATTATATTGAAGCTTTCTTTAATGTAATTAACTGGACAGAAGTAGCCCGATTGTATGCTACAGAAAAATAAAAAGTAAAATCTTTATGATAAGGTTGAGCCGATTGCGAAAGCAATCGGTTTTTTTATTTGGTAATGCTGTAAAAAATAAACAGGCGGAATTGCTTCCACCTGTTTGCCCCAAATCTACCATAAACTTAACCTACACTAAATACTATGGTAACGCAAATCTAATAACATCAAAATGAATATCATACTTTTTTTATTAAATTATATTGGAATGATAGGCAAATGAGAGTGAAATCCCATTATTTTGATTTTTTTAAGGCTGGAAAATAAAAAAGGTGAAGAAGAACTTCACCCTTTTTGCCCCAAATCTACCATAAACTTAACCTACTAATGCTATGGTAAAATCAAATGTATGACATATCAAGGTTCCTAAAAAAATAAAATAGACAAACGGCAAGTATAATCGATGAAATTTTTTTACTGATTTTCAGGACTGTAGAAAATAAAAAAGGTGAAAATTTCTTTTCACCCTTTTTGCCCCAAATCTACCATAAACTTAACCTACTAATGCTATGGTAAGGTCAAATGTAAGTGTATTAACATTTTGAAAACAAAAAATTTAGACGAACTGCATCAAAAATCGTTTAAAGACAAAAAATGTTAAAATTTTAGTATGCTCTGGCATCTTTACCTTCGTAAAAATTCATAAATGCCTTGTTTACAACACGGTTACCTCCGGCAGTTGGATAGTCACCGGTGAAGTACCAATCTCCTAGATTTTTCGGACAAGCTATGTGTAAATTGTCAACCGTTTGGAAAATGATTTTTACTTCGGCATTAATATCGCCCGGATGAAGTAACTCTGCTATTTTGTTTGATATTTCAGTGTCACTAAAAGGCGCATAGATTTCGTTGACATAATTTACTACATCAGCATCTTTCAATTTCTCTTGCGATTTGCATTTCTTGTAAACCTCGTCGACAATTTTATACAGATTTCTTTCTTTTAATAATTCAATTGCCGCTTGGAAAGCGATTAAACCTTCTAATTTAGCCATATCAATCCCATAACAATCCGGATAACGAATTTGCGGTGCTGAAGAAACTACAACTATTCTCTTCGGATTCAATCGATCCATCATTTTAAGGATACTTTTTTTCAAAGTGGTTCCGCGTACAATACTATCGTCGATAATTACCAAATTATCTGTTGGTTTGATCACGCCGTAAGTAACATCGTAAACGTGCGCTACTAAATCATCACGACTGCTGTCTTCGGTGATGAAGGTTCTGAGTTTGGCGTCTTTAATAGCAATTTTTTCAGTTCTGATTTTGACCGAAAGAATTTCTTCCAATTTTTCTTTGGTCAATGTTTTGCGGTTGTTTAAAATGAACTGATTTTTTCTTTGGTTCAGAAAGTCGTTTGCGGCTTCTATCATTCCGTAGAAAGAGGTTTCAGCGGTATTCGGAATAAAAGAAAAAACGGTATTGTCAGTATCATTATCAATCGCTTCTAAAACGGCCGGAAGTATCAATTTACCCAATTCCTTTCTTTCCTGATAAATTTCGGCATCGCTGCCGCGAGAAAAGTAAATGCGCTCAAAAGAACAAGCTTTTTTTACCGTTGGCACAATGATTTCCTGTTGGGAAACGCTACCGTTTTTTTTGATGATTAAAGCATGACCGGGTTGCAATTCCTGTACTTTTTCAAAAGGTACATTAAAGGAAGTTTGAATCACCGGTCTTTCCGAAGCTACAACCACAATTTCCTCATCTTCATAAAAATAAGCCGGACGAATTCCCGCCGGATCGCGAAATACAAAACTGTCGCCGTGACCTAACAATCCCGCCATGGCATAACCGCCGTCCCAACCTTTAGAGGCGCGTTTTAAAATTTTGGCGATGTCTAATTTTTCGGCGATGACCGGAGAAGCTTCTCTTTTAGACAAACCGTTGTTTTTACACTCTTGGTACAAATCGGTTACTTCATCATCCAGGAAATGACCAATTTTTTCCATTACGGTAACGGTATCTGCCATTTCTTTCGGATGCTGTCCTAATTCTACCAAACTATTGAAAAGTTCCGTCACATTAGTCATGTTGAAATTTCCGGCCACAATAAGATTTCGGTGCATCCAATTGTTCTGGCGTAAAAACGGGTGAACACTTTCGATGCTGTTTTTCCCAAAAGTGCCGTAGCGAACATGACCTAAAAATAATTCTCCTATATAAGGAATATGATCTTTTTGAAGTTGAACATTGTCTTGATATTCGGGATGCAAAGACAACTCTTCATTAATTCTTTCATTGATTTGCGCAAAAATATCTTGAATAGGTTGCGCTTTGTTTGAGCGTACTCGGCTGATGTATCTTTCTCCCGGTTCAACATCAAACTTGATGGAGGCAAATCCGGCGCCGTCTTGTCCGCGGTTGTGTTGCTTTTCCATTAACAGATACATTTTTTGTATGCCGTAAAAAGCAGTACCGTATTTTTCTTTGTAGAATTCCAACGGTTTTTTTAATCGTAAAAGGGCGATTCCACATTCGTGTTTAATTGCGTCGCTCATAATGGGTGTTGTGTTGTTGTAAGTTGTTTGTTTCGTGTATTTTATAATAAAAAATGCCCCGAAGTTTCGAGGCATAAAGTTATTGTAATTCTATTTCAAATTGTGTTAAAGCTTTGAATTGTTTCAAGCGTTTATTCACTTCTTCTTTTTTCAGTGACAGCATTCTTTCGGTTCCGAATTGTTCTACACAGAAAGAAGCCAAGTTAGAACCTTGAATAATAGCGGTTTTCATCGTTTCAAATGAAATGTCGCCTTGTTGGGTAATGTATCCTGCAAATCCGCCGGCAAAAGTATCTCCCGCACCGGTTGGATCAAATACATCAGCCAATGGTAAGGCCGGAGCAAAGAAGATGTGCTCGTTATGGAAAATCAATGCACCGTGTTCTCCTTTTTTGATCACTACATATTTTGGTCCCATGGTATGGATTTTCGCCGCTGCTTTTACCAAAGAATATTCTCCGGACAACTGACGAGCTTCTTCATCATTAATAGTAATCACATCAACGCGTTTGATTACGTCTAATAATTCAGGCAAAGCACAATCCATCCAGAAGTTCATGGTGTCTAAAACCACTAACTTCGGTTTTTGTGTCATTTGATTTAAAACACCTGTTTGTACGATTGGATGCAGGTTGCCTAACATCACCACATCGGCATCTTTAAAATGATTCGGAACAATCGGATTAAAATCAGCCAATACATTCAACTCAGTAGCCAAAGTATCTCTCGAGTTCATATCGTTGTGGTAACGACCGCTCCAAAAGAAAGTTTTGCCGCCTTTTACAATTTCCAAACCGGAAACATCGATGTTTCTGGCCGTTAATAAATCGATATATTCTTGTGGAAAATCATCACCAACCACCGAAACGATAGCTGATTGCAAATTAAAATGCGAAGCCGATAAACCAATGAAAGTTCCCGCGCCGCCAAGGATTTTATCTGTTTTTCCAAATGGGGTTTCGATAGCGTCAAAAGCAACTGTTCCTACTATAAGTAATTTGTTCATTCTTAGGGTTTCAAATTAAAGGCGCAAAGATACGTTATTAGTTTAAAAGTTTAAAATGGTTTAAGGTTTAAAATTTAGAACAACTTTCCTTCTTCATTTTCATAAAAAGCATCCACAGATAAATTGGGCAAAGCAGATGCCATCACAGCTAACTCATCACAACGTTCGTTTTGCGGATGGTTGTTGTGGCCTTTAATCCATTTGAAATCGACTTGGTGTTGGCGGTAAATTTTGAGGAAGCGCATCCACAAATCGGGATTTTTTTTGCCGCTGAAGTTTTTCTTCTCCCAACCGAAAACCCACTTTTTTTCTACCGCATCCACCACATATTTAGAATCGGAAACGACCAAGACTTTCATGTTAGGGTTTTTGAGTTTTTCTAAGCCAACGATAACCGCTAAAAGTTCCATACGGTTGTTGGTTGTGTAACGAAAACCTTCGTAAAATTCTTTTCGATAAGGTGTGCCAACCATTTCCATAACAACGCCATAACCGCCGTTTCCGGGATTTCCTTTGGCAGCGCCGTCGGTGTAAATGTGAACTTGGTGACTCAAGTGAAAAGGGATTAGGGATTAGGGATTAGGGATAAGAAGTTTTTCTATTACTTTTGGGAAATGCTCGTGTTCCAGTTCGTGGACTTTTGTTGCGATCTCTTCAGGAGTTTGGCAATCTTCAATATTAACTGAAGCTTGAAAAATAAATTCACCTTCGTCGTAATGTTCGTTAACATAATGAATAGTGATTCCGGTTTCTTTTTCTTTATTGTTTAAAACCGCCTGATGAACATGCATGCCATACATGCCTTTGCCACCGTATTTGGGTAACAACGCCGGATGGATGTTGATGATTTTGTTTGGGTATTGGTGTACAATAGCATCGGGCATTTTCCAGAGAAATCCGGCTAAAACAATCAAATCGGGTTGTAATTGGTTGATTTTTTTTAAGACCAATCCGTCGTTTAATGCGGATTTGTCAAAGACATAAGTAAAAAGGTTTTGGGGCTTGACTTTGTCTAAAACTTTGGCTTCGGGATTGTTACAAAAAACGCCCGCAAATTCAATATCATTTCGGCCTTTAAAATGACGCATTACATTCTCTACATTGGTACCGTTGCCTGAAGCAAAAAACAAAATCCTTTTCATGAAAAAATCAAATTTGACAGCACAAAAAAAAGAATAATTAGGCGAATTAAAACCATGATTATACAAGATTTTGAAATAAATTTTTTATTTTCGTGTTCACATTTAGTAACAAAAAGGTTGTTTTAAAATAAAGTTTTTTATTTTTGCCAACAATTTAAATTAAAAATCTAGAAATTATGTCAGACATTGCATCAAGAGTTAAAGCGATTATTGTAGACAAATTAGGCGTTGACGAAAACGAAGTTGTAACAGAAGCAAGCTTCACAAATGATTTAGGCGCTGATTCATTAGACACTGTTGAGCTTATCATGGAGTTCGAAAAAGAATTTGATATCCAAATTCCGGACGACCAAGCAGAAAACATTGCTACTGTAGGTCAAGCAATTTCTTACATCGAAGAAGCTAAGAAATAATAACCTTTCATCCGTGTAAATT
>NZ_CAMLRU010000039.1 GCF_946482535.1 uncultured Flavobacterium sp. | reverse complement strand
ATTGGCAGCATCTTCAAAAAAGGTTCCACCATTTCAGCCGCTATGGGCGGTTGTCAAGCTGAAATTGGCGTTTCCTCTGCGATGGCTGCCGGCGCTTTGTGTGAAGTGATGGGCGGAACGCCGGACCAAGTTTTAATGGCGGCCGAAATCGCTATGGAACATCACTTAGGCTTAACTTGTGATCCGATTGGCGGTTTGGTTCAAATTCCGTGTATCGAACGCAATACCATGGGCGCTATCAAAGCCATCAACGCTGCAGAACTCGCCATGGAAACCGATGCCAAAAACGCCAAAGTGCCTTTGGATAAAGTGATTGATACCATGTGGCAAACGGCCAAAGACATGAATTCCAAGTACAAAGAAACCTCCGAAGGAGGTCTCGCTGTAGCTGTTAATATGGCAGATTGTTAGAATTCAAAAGCCAAACTTGTGGTGACATAAAAATTAGTATTGACAAAATCTGTGTCCTCTACAAATAGCTTTTGTTGGCTGTTTAAATACCTGGCTTCGGTTCGGAATTTGACTTTATTATTAATGAGATAGTCTAAATTAATTGAGGTTCCCATAGTTTTAAATGCTTTATCGACAGCAATCATCACATTGTCTGTATCTTTGTAATATTCAAATCTGAGTGCTGTTTGCCATTTGGGTGCCAATGTATATTGGGTCACTAAAACAGGACTCATCCAAAACAATTGTTTGTTGCTGTTTGAAACATCTGTTTGAATTCCTGAGTCAAAACCTAATATTGTGCGCCATTTACCGTTCCATTGTTTGTCCCAATAAATATTACTAAAATAACGCATTCCCCATTTATTATTATATGATTCTTTACCAACAAAAGTACTCCAATTAAAAGTTGATTTATGCGACGGTTTGTAAACGATTTGTGAACCCAGTGCCGGAGAGACATTTTTATCGGGCTTGCTGATAAGTTGCCATCCATTGGTTACTAATCCTGAAAATTGCCATTGGTCATTGGACTTGTAAGTATACTTTATTCCGGTCATAAAATAGGGCGAATTTTCTGCGAGAAGTGAGCGAGTCAAAGTTAAATTTGAAGAGGAAGCAGCTGTTTCAAACCCAATATAGCTTGGTAAAATACCGACTTCAACCGTTGATTTTTTGGCTCTATCAAGATACAGCCCAACAAAGGCTTCGCTAATGATTTTAGTATTTTCATTGGCGTAATTATCGGCAACATAAGTGCCCGCATGTAACGCAACAGAAGCATAAACACTCTCATATTCAACTTTGGCTCTCACTAAACCAACATTGATATTAAACTCATTGTGACGGTTGTGATTATACATAAACGGCAACTTTGCTTGGGTTTCCGGTAGGTTAAAATCATAAGCATAATAGGTTTCCAGAAAGCCGGAAAAGGATAGTTTTACCGCCTTGTTTTCTTGGGCAAGACCAATATTAACAACCAATAATAGTGTCAACAATTTTGCTGTTTTTATCATCTTAAATAGATTTCTGTTTTCTGCACAGTTCCAAACTGCTTACCGGAGTATACACCATCGGATATTCTTCGACGGCGACATCACTTTTGTCAAGTCCAAAGGCTTTTTCATCTGAAATGGATAATTTTTTGAGCCAAAAATACGAAGTTAACAACCAACCGTCTTTAAAAGCAAACTCATTTTCCACCGACATAAATTTTTCGATGATCACAAATTTGTAATCAGGTTCGGCATTGTATTTTGTAGAACCATCGGGGCGAATATGCAAATTGAGTTCTTTGCGCTCTACCAATTCTTGGACTATTTTTTTGAAATACAGCTCTACTTTGGGCTGAATACGGAAACCAACATTGAGCACCACTTTAATCACTTTATCATCCAACAATTCAATCACTTCATAATTGAGTGTAAACGGTTCGTTAGTGCGATTGATGTGCAAGAACCAATAAACATCGGCTCGTTTTGGTTTTTTGGCAAAGATGGATTTGATGATCTTCTCTTCGATTTCGTAAGTTTTATTAGCTTTTGATAAATAGATCAGATGCGTAGCATATTTAGGAATCGCATCATCCGAACTTAACTCTTGCAGCATTGGCGTTTCTTCGACTAAATTGACAAACTTTAAAAAGCGATTGTTTATTTTTCGGGAATAATACCAAACATACATCACCATAAAAATGAACAACTCAAAAAACAAGAACATCCATCGTTCTTTGATTTTGACAATATTGGCCACAAAGAATGAGACTTCAATTAAAGCAAAAACCATCAACATCAAAGTAATCCATCCTATCTTCACTTTCTTGATAAAATACAGATAGTAAGACAGCAATAAACTCGTCATCATCATGGCTACCGTTATAGAAAATCCGTAAGCCGCTTCCATGTGTGCCGAATTTTTAAAGTACAAAATCATCAACACACAACCTATCCAAAGTATGGTATTTACTGATGGAATGTAAATTTGGCCCTTTAAATTGGTCGGATGCTTCAAAGCAACTCGTGGCCAAAAGTTCAAAGAAATCGCTTCGTTAATCAACGTAAACGAGCCACTAATCAATGCTTGGGAAGCAATAATTGCAGCGAATGTGGCAATCACTATTCCAAAAATCAAAAACCAATCGGGCATAATAGTATAGAACGGATTCTGACCATTTAAATGTGAATTGTCTTGGTGCATCAACCAAGCGCCTTGTCCTAAATAATTAATCAACAAAGCCGATTTGACAAAAATCCAAGTGATACGGATATTTTGACGACCGCAATGGCCTAAATCAGAATACAAAGCTTCGGCACCGGTGGTACATAAAAAGACAGCTCCCAAAAGCCAAAATCCATGCGGATATTCTACCAGTAATCTATAGGCATAAATTGGATTCAAGGCTTTTAAAATATCAGGATGATGAAAGATTTGCAACAAGCCTAAAACCATCAACATAGTAAACCAAACCACCATAGCCGGTCCGAAAATGGAACCTACTTTTTGGGTGCCGAATCGTTGAAAAATAAACAATCCGGAAAGGATAGCAATCACAATTGGGATTGTTGGTAAATTGGGTACAATCGCTTCTAAACCTTCAACGGCAGAAGCCACAGAAATGGGTGGCGTAATAATACCGTCGGCTAAAAGTGTCGTAGCTCCGAGGATTGTCGGAATTACCAATTTCCCTTTCCCAAATCTTTTGACCAATGCATAAAGCGAAAATACACCACCTTCCCCATGATTATCTGCAGAAAGCGTTAGTAAAACGTATTTGAAAGTCGTTTGAAAAGTCAGTGTCCAAAACACACAAGAGATTCCGCCATAAACTAACATTTCGGTAATTTCTCTGTCACCGATAATGGCTTTCATCACATAAAGCGGACTCGTTCCAATATCCCCGTAAATGATGCCAAGGGCTACTAACAGTGAGGCTGCGGTAATTTTTTGCTTAACAGTTGTATTCATTTTAAAGTATTGTTTAGTTAAATTTTGGCATGCAAATGCCAGGGCGAAGACCTAAAGTGGTTTTCACAAAATATATTTCTAAGGTTTTAGATAAATTATTTAGCCGGAATTAAATCGATAACCAACACCTGATTCCGTAATAATGAATTTCGGGCGATTGGCATCTTCTTCTATCTTCTTGCGAAGTTGTGCCACAAAAACGCGCAGGTATTGGGTTTGATCAGCGTAGCTTTGGCCCCAAATTTCCTTCAGAATGTATTGATGAGTCAAAACGCGACCGTCATTTTTAATCAGCAATGTCAGTAAATTGTACTCAGTGGCGGTGAGTTTTATGATTTCGTTATGCACTTTAACCACTCTCGAAGTTAAGTCTACGATACAATCTCCGAAGGAAATAATAGATTCTTGATTGATGGAAGTTTGGTTGCGCAAAGCCGTTCTGATTCGGGCTAATAATTCTTGGGTACGAAAAGGCTTGGTCAAATAATCATTGGCACCGCTGTCTAAAGCTTTGACAATTTCTTCTTCGGTACTTTTGACCGATAAAATGATGATTGGATTTTGATACCATTCGCGTAATTTCTTCAAAATCACCTGACCGTCTTCATCCGGCAAACCCAAGTCTAACAAAATCAAATCGGGTTGATGGCTGGCAGAAAGCGCTATACCTTCTTTGCCATTTACGGCAAACACTACCTTGTAATCATTGGCTTCCAAAGAGATTTCGAGCAACTTTCTGATTTGCGCTTCATCATCAATGACCAATATGGAAAATGCCTTATTCATTTTCTAGTGTGTTAATCGGTAAACAATCGGCAACAAAATTCAATTCGAAAATTGCTCCGCCATCTTCGGCATTACGCAAACTGATAGTGCCATTTTGAGCTTCTGCAAAACCTTTTACAATGGAAAGACCTAATCCGGTGCCACCGGTTTTTGAAGCTTTAAATCGATAGAATTTATCAAAAGCCTTATCGATTTCGTCTGCCGGGAAACCATAACCATCATCAGAAATTGTTATGAGGCATTTTTTGATTAAGTCGATATGAGTATCGTAATCGGCATCGACTTCATACTTGGCGCTGATAGTAATGTTGGCTCCTTTTGGGGTATGTTGGGCACAATTGTAAACCAAATTGTAAATGATTTGTTCCATCAAACCGTAATCTAGTTTGAAAAGCGGTAAATTCTCGTCGATGCTGTAAGTAATTTTGTGGTCTTTAGTTTCTTCTTTCAAACGATCACAAACATTATAAATGATTTCTTTAACATCACACCAATCAAACTTAGGATGAATATAACCTGATTCCAAACGAGACATGTTCAACAAATTTTCGACTTGGTAGTTCAACTTCATAGAAGCTTTTTCAATTTCGTTGTGGAGTTTCTGCTGGGTTTCGGGGGAAAGAGTAACATTTTTTTGTTGCAAAGTATCAATCGATCCCAAAATGGCAGCGATCGGAGTTCTCAATTCGTGTGATAGTGAATCTAACAAAGTATTGTACAATTTTAAGGTACTTGCTCTGGTTTGCTTGACTTGAATGGCGCGCTGCATTCGTCGGAAATTATTGGTCAGCACTGCATTGATTAAAGCGATGATGAAATACATTATCAATAGTAAAATATCTTCGGCACTGTCAATATGCAATGTAAAATAGGGTTTGATGAACATAAAGTTCAAAGCCAAAGCACTTAAAACAGCGCCTAACAAAACCGGTTTTATTTCGAGGAAAATGGCCAATAGGGAAACCACTACCAGTAAAAGATAACCCACTATTCTGTAATCGATTACATCTCGTACGAGCAGACAGGAAAAGGAAACCGCTGCTACCGATAAAAAACTGATTAGATACTGATTATTAGCGCTTTTAAATGCTAACTTGTCCATGAGTATTAATTTTTGACAAAGTTACGGCAATACTTATAAACAGGATATAAAGTAAAAGTGCAGAAGTATAAAGATTTTATAAAGATTACTTTCGTCTGGTATCAATAAGATGCACAATTTTCCAACCGTCGGCTTCTTTGAATAACGTAAAAGCGTTAACTCCTTTATGGCTTAACTTGCCGTTGATGTAAAATTCGTAAGGCGTCCAAACGTGTGCCATAGTGCCATCGACTTGAATATTGTAGCTGAGAATTCTTTCTTCAAACTTCATTTCTGCCGGAATGGTAGCCATGGAAACATAAAACTCTTTGGGCGGTTCTTCTGAAAACCTATTGCCTTTGGAACTTTCCGATATGGATTGAAGTATTAATTTCTCGCTGCAAGTTGATTTGATTTTTACCGTGTCTTTAGCGTGAAAACCTTCGAAGAATCTTTCAATGGTTTGCTGTACTTCGGCTTTTTGGGCTTGACCCGAAAAACAGAAAAGCAATAAGCCTAATAAAATTCCCTTTTTCATCTTTAATATTTTGACCATTTGTAGAGTTCTTTCCAAGTTGGTTTTTTACCGTACATTAAAATTCCGACGCGATAAATTTTGGCCGCAAACCAAACCACTAGGAGGAATGTCGCAAACAATAAAAACAAGGAAACCCCAATTTGCCATAACGGTACACCAAACGGAATACGCATCATCATTACTATAGGTGAAGTCAGCGGAATCATTGAAAATACTGTCGCTACCGTTCCGTGAGGATCATTGATTACGGTAAAAAATCCGATATAAACCCCTAAAATCAACGGCATGATTATGGGCAATAAAAATTGTTGCGAATCGGTTTCATTGTCCACCGCCGCACCGATTGACGCATAAAATGAGCTGTATAAAAAGTAACCGCCAATGAAATAAAAGATAAAGGAGATTATGATGGTGGCGATTGGTAAGTTCCAAAGTTCCTTCATATAATTGGCCATAGAACCTCCCATTTCTTGTTGGGCAGCCTGCATGGCTTGCGCATTGACTCCTGAAGTGGCACCCATTTGTATTCCAAAAATTGACGATAAAACAAACATCGCCGTCAATCCGAGAATGGCCCAAATTAAAAACTGTAAAATTCCGGCTAATGAGGTTCCCACAATTTTACCCATCATCAGTTGGAATGGTTTGACTGAAGAAATAATCACTTCAATAATACGCGATACTTTTTCTTCGATTACACTTCGCATAACCATATTACCATAGATTACAATAAACATCATAATCAAATAACCAAAAGCGCCACCGATAGCTATTTTAATTTCGTTTAAACCTTTTAAAGCCGTTTCGCCGGAAGCTTTGGATAAATTGATAGCCACATTAGCTTCTGATTTTTTTATAGATAAAGTATCTAAACCGGATTTGATGTAATTTTCATTGGTGAGTTTTTGGCTGATAATCTCCTCTAAATCTTCAATAAAAGAAACACTTGGACTGTCATTGGAAATGAATTGAATCCCTTTTTCCAAAGACTTGTTGTTGGTAGCTTTCGGAATAACCAATAAACCTTCGTAGTTTTCGCTGACGATACTGTCTTTTAGGATTTTGGTATCAACCAGTGATAAATCTACGTATTTATATTCGTCATCACTTTTGAATTCTTTGGCAAACATTCCCGTTTCATCGTGAATAGCTATTGTTTTTTGGTCGGCCTTCATCGTGCTCAAATAGCCCACAAAAACAGCGATTCCCACAAACAATAACGGACTTAAAAAAGTCATGACAATGAATGATTTGTTACGCACTTTGGCAACAAATTCTCTTTTGATGATTAGGCTTAGCTTGCTCATATTTTTTTTAAATTCCAATATTTTAAAATCCAAATTCCAAATAAAACTCAATATTTTAAACTCAAAACATTCTGTTAATCAAAGTTTGAAATTTGCTTTTTTGACATTTGTAATTTGTTTGTTATTTGGGTTTTGATTTTTGTTATTTTAATCCGTTACTGTTTTAATAAAAATATCATTCACACTCGGTATTTTTTCCACAAAATGGGTGACTTGTCCGCGTTGGACTAAAGTATTCAACAGTTCATTTGGCGTAGCCGTACCCAAGTTAATCTGCAATTTTAATTCGTCGTGTAACGATTTAAAATCGGTTGGTGCTAATGTGAATTTTTTGGACAAGTCATACATCAATCCTTCTACATTGTTGGTTAGAATTCCCACTTCATAATCATTGGTTCGGAATTGTTTTTTTACTTCCGACAATTGGCCTTCTATTAGTTTGTTGGATTTGTGAATTAAGGCGATATGGTCACACATTTCTTCCACGCTTTCCATGCGGTGTGTCGAAAAAATGATGGATGTTCCTTGTTTGTTGAGCTCGATGATTTCATCTTTAATCAAATTGGCATTCACCGGATCAAAGCCTGAAAAGGGTTCATCTAAAATCAGCAACTTGGGTTTGTGCAAAACGGTTACCACGAATTGTACTTTTTGCGCCATTCCTTTGGACAATTCCTGTACTTTCTTGTTCCACCATCCTTGAATTTCCAGTCGGTCAAACCAATAGTCTAATTCTCTTTTGGCTTCGGCTTTAGACAAACCTTTTAATTGGGCTAAATACAAACACTGCTCACCTACTCTCATGGTTTTATACAAACCTCGTTCTTCGGGCATGTAACCAATGGTGTGTACGTGTGACGGATTTAGTTTTTCACCATCGAGTATGATTTCACCGCTATCGGGCATCGTGATTTGGTTGATGATGCGAATTAGGGAAGTTTTTCCGGCGCCATTCGGACCGAGAAGTCCGTATATGCTGCCTTTGGGAACGGTTAAAGAAACTTCGTTGAGCGCGGTGTAGTCACCATATTGCTTAACGACTTTGTTTACTTCAAGTATATTGCTCATAATTGAGATAAATTTCAAAAAGATAAATAACAAATTTCAAATAAATTCCAAATCTGAAAATTCCAAATTCCAAAACATAAAATAGAACAAATTTGAAAATTGAAATTTGATTATTATTTGTTTTTTGGCTTTTAAAATTTGGTGTTTTATTTTGTAAAAGTAACCAATAAGTAGCACTTCTCTGTTTTTGTTACAAAAAAAACCCACCCTGATTTTTACAAAAGGATGGGAAAAATTGCTATGAAAAAGAAATTACTTGTTTCCAAGTAATAACCAAATGTAAAACTTATTTTTTAATTATGAAAACATATCTTTTACTTTTTCAAAAAAAGATTTGTCACTTTTTTCAGGTTTCGGGATAAAGTTTTCATCGGTTAGTGATTTTTCAAAAAACTGACGTTGTTCTTTGCTTAAACTCTTTGGTGTCCAAACATTTACGTGTACTAATAAATCACCGTTACCATAGCTGTTCAGGCTTGGAATACCTTTGCCTTTGAGACGTAAAATTTTACCCGATTGAATACCTTCTTCCAATTTGATTCTAACCTTTCCGTTAACGGCTTCAATTTCTTTAGAAACGCCTAAAGCCGCTTCGGCAAAGCTGATATAAAGGTCAAAATGAAGATTCTCTCCTTCACGCTTTAAAAATTCGTGTTCCAATTCTTCGATGGCTACAATTAAATCGCCCGGAATTCCGTTACCCGGCGCATCATTTCCTTTGCCGGAAACTTTGAGTTGCATACCGTCAACTACACCGGCCGGGATTTTGATGGATACGGTTTCGTCCTCCATAATCATTCCGTGAGCATCGGCATTGTTGGGTTTGCTTTCTATGGTTTGTCCTGCGCCGCCGCAAACATGACAGGTCGTAGCCGATTGCATTCTGCCCAAAATGGTATTGGTTACGCGCAATACTTGACCTTGACCGTTACAAGTGGAACAAGTTTTATATTTAACACCCGGTGCTTGAACCTTGCGTTTTACTTTGACTTTCTTTTCTACGCCATTGGCAATTTCTTCTAAAGTCAGTTTTACCTTGATGCGAAGATTACTTCCTTTTACACGACGTTGTCCGCCACCGTTGCCACCAAATCCGCCAAATCCTCCACCACCAAAAGCACCGCCGAAAATATCACCAAACTGACTGAAAATATCATCCATATTCATATGGTGACCGCCACCAAAACCGCCGGCACCGTCAAACGCTGCGTGACCGTATTGATCATACTTGGCTTTTTTATCGGGATCGCTTAGGACTTCGTAGGCTTCAGCAGCTGTTTTAAAGTTTTCTTCGGCTTCTTTATTTCCCGGATTTTTGTCGGGGTGAAACTCGATGGCTTTCTTGCGGTAAGCTTTTTTAATTTCTTCTGCTGAGGCACTTTTGGAAACGCCTAATATTTCGTAAAAATCTTTTTTGCTCATAACTTTATTATTGTCCGATTACCACCTTTGGGAAACGAATAATTTTGTCACCCAATTTATATCCTTTTTCAACAACATCAACAATTTTGCCTTTTAAATCCTCGCTTGGGGCCGGAATTTGGGTAATAGCTTCTGCAAAATCAGCATTGAAACTATCACCGGCTTTAATATCAACTTGCTCCAAACCTTTGGATACCAGAGTGTTTTTCAATTTTTCGTGTATTAACTCAACACCTTTCAACAACAATTCATCTTCGCTTTTGGCAATTTGCACCAAAGCTCTGTCAAAATCGTCTAAAACTGGCAACATGGCTTGTAACACTTCCTGATTGGCCGTTTTGAATAAATCGATACGCTCTTTGGCTGTTCGTTTTTTGAAGTTTTCAAACTCGGCAAAAAGACGCAAAAACTTGTCCTTTTCTTTGGCTAATTCTTCCTGCAACTGTGCTTCAACACTCAGTTCTTCCGCGGTTTCAATTTCATTGGCTACATTTTCAGCATCACTTTCAATAGGCTCTTTATCCGTGTTATCCGTATTCATTTGTGGTTTATTTTTAAAAATATTTTTGATTTTCATTTTTGGAATTTGTTCCGAACACTCGGAATGCAAAAGTACTGCCAATTCTTTTAAAATGTCAAATTGTCACTATTTTTTATTGGGAAAAGACAACGCTGAAAGCATTAAATTAACCAAACTTTAATAAAATTTTAAGACTATTACGTTTTCGTTTGGCTAAATTTGTTTGATAACAACGAATATATTCTATTTCAGGTTAGCTTAAAGCTGTAATAATTATTAATTCAACAATCTTTATAGTAAAAAAAGTGCTGTTTTTTCAACAGCACTTTTTTTATGGGTATAAATGGTGAATGGCTTTATTAATCTCGGGAAACTGAAACTGAAAGCCTAAATCCAGAACCTTATTGGCACTTAGATTTTTACTTGAGAATAGCAGATAAGCCATTTCTCCTAAAATCAGTTTCATTACAAATTCGGGAGTATTGGGTAACCAAAGTGATTTCTTCAAGCTTTTAGCGATTGTTTTGGTCAACACTTCATTGCTGATCGGATTGGGTGAAACGGCATTGTAAACGCCTTCCAATTGTTTTTCCAGAGCAAAATTATATAAGGCAATTAAATCCTTTAGGTGTATCCAGGATTGCATTTGTTTTCCGGAACCCATGACTGAACCCAATCCTAGTTTGATAGGTTTTACCATTTCGGGTAAAGCACCGCCATGATTGGCTAAAACAATTCCGGTTCTGAGTTTGCAAACTTTAATTCCGAGTACTTGAAAAACATCAACACTGGCTTCCCATTTTTTGACTACATTCGAAAGAAAACTGTCTTCGGATTCTTTAGTAGTTTCATCATAAACCTTATCAATGCTTTCCGGATAAATGGCAGTTCCTGAAGCTGTAATAATTTGCTTGACCTGATTAGGTGTTTTTTTGACCAAGTTAAAAAGCAACTCCGCTGACAAGGTTCTGCTTTCTATGATTTCTTGTTTGTAGGCATTAGTCCAGCGCTTGGCAATATTAGCTCCGGCCAAATGAATGATGACATCTACACCATAAATACAACTTTCATCAATTTTGCCTTGTTGCGGATTCCAATAAAAACCCGAACAATTTGGACGGTCTTCAATTTTCGCTTTCGAAGTAGTTAGATAATGAATGGTATGATTTTTAGCCAATAACAATGAGATTAATTCCTTTCCGATTAAACCCGTTGCGCCTGTAACCAATATTTTCATGTCAGTAATTTTTATCAAAGTTACAATCAAACTATCATAAATAAACCCTAATTATAAAGGGTTTAACGTTTGTTGATTACTTCAATTTAATACTCCATTCAAAATTCAGTTCAGAGACTTGTTCCCCTTTTTCATTAACCCCAACAGATTTCATCCAAAAGGTTTGACCTTCACCTGTGTCAATGGTACGCTGAATGGCTTCTTCTATCAGATGCCCGTCATGGCAAGTGAAAGTAATTCGGCCCGTGGCTTTTTTGGTAAACTGGCCGTTGTTATGGGCTACCAACATAGAAATTTTCTTCCCCGATTGCTTGATTTGCATCATTACCAAAGCACCTGTTGTGAGTTCGGCCGCCATGGCTTGCACCGCAAAATACATGGAATTAAAAGGATTTTGATTAAACCATCTATGCTTTACGGTGACCACACATTGCGATTTTGAAATGGCTTTTACCCTAACACCACACCAAAAAGCAGAAGGTAATTTGAAAAATAAAAAAGTATTCAATTTTGAAGGAGAAAATTCCATAAGTGCTTGATTTTGCTATAAAAGTATAAAAAATATCAGAGGTTTTATAAATTATTGAATTGTTAATATTTTGTTAAATTTAAGTACTTTGCATTGCATAATACCTTTTTTTAGCCTTATCTTTGTATAAGAAATTAATAGTCTATCTATAGTATTATTAAAATCGATTAATCATCATCAACTAAAATCAAACAAAATGACAACTAATAACGAAAAAAACATTGCTACATTTCTGCACTTGAGCGCTTTGACACAATATATTATTCCATTTGGAAATTACATCTTCCCTATTGTGATATGGAGTGCCAAGAAAAATGAGTCTGAATTTGTAGATCAAAACGGCAAGCATGTATTGAATTTTCAATTGAGTATTTTTCTGTATATGGTTGTTCTGTGTCTGATTGCCATTCCGATTTTTATTTACTCTATTTTCAAAAATGTTCCTATGAACGATATTGACTTCGACAGACATTATGTTATTCAAAATTTAAGTGCCGGCAATATCACCGGAATCACCATCTTAGGAATTATTGCGGTACTGCTGTTCTTTTTCTTAAAAGTTGTGGAGTTTGTCTTAATCATTTACGCCGCAGTCAAAGCTTCTAACGGAGAAGCCTATAAATATCCTCTAAGCATACCTTTCTTTAAATAATCAATAAAGAAGCATTAATCAAAATCATCAATCATCAATCAATTAAAATCAATCAACATGAAAAATTTACTCTTAATCACAGTATTTATAGTTGCTATGACAACTAAATTAATGGCTCAAGACCAAGGTGCGATCAGAATCAATCATTTGCCGCAAAAGTCTCAAGGAACTAAAGCTTCCTTACAAAAAGAAAATCATCAATTCGAAATTGTGGCCAAAGAAGAAGTGGATGTCAACTTAAGATTCAGCCTAAAAACTGAAGACAACGTAAAAATTGTAGTCACTGATCAGGACGACAAAGTTATTTTGAGCAAAAAATTCAGAAAAAAAGGAGACAATCGTTTGGCCTTTACTATGAATGAAAATGAAAAATACGTTGTAAAACTGGCAGGAGAAAAACAATCTAATCTAATTGTTAATGTCTCCGAAGATTAAAGCATCATCAATCATCAAGAGTTTCAATCATCAATCAAAAAACGAATGTTAATCACAAAAAATTAAATCATGTATTATGAATATTGAAAACACAAAAGCCCAGATGCGTAAAGGTGTTTTAGAATTTTGTATCTTGTCTGTCCTTAAAGAAAAAGACGCGTATACCTCTGAAATATTAGACACTCTGAAAAACGCCAAATTGCTTGTAGTAGAGGGAACAGTTTATCCGCTATTGACAAGACTGAAAAACGACGGATTACTCAACTACCGTTGGGAAGAATCAACTTCGGGACCTCCAAGAAAATACTATGGTTTGACCGAATTAGGAAAAACATTTTTAACTGAATTGAACGGTACTTGGACCGAATTGTCAGACGCCGTGAACATCATAACCAATCAAAAATAACAATCATGAACAAAACAGTAAATATTAATATAGGTGGTTTATTCTTCCATATCGATGAAGATGCATACCAAAAATTATCAAGATATTTTGATGCTATAAAACGTTCTCTTTCGAATTCTTCCGGGAAGGACGAAATCATGAAAGACATTGAAATGCGTGTGGCCGAACTTTTGACTGAAAAACAAAAAACCGACAAACACGTTATCAACAATAAAGATGTAGACGAAGTAATTGTAGTAATGGGACAACCCGAGGATTATCGCCTTGACGATGAGGATTCAGCGGAGACCAAATCTGAACCTTTCTATAATTTCCCTCCGAGAAAAAAATTATACAGAGACAAAGACCGAGGCTTAATTGGTGGTGTTTGTACCGGTTTAGGACACTATTTCGGTGTGGAAGCTGTTTGGATTAAAATCATTTTCCTTTTATTGGCTTTCACCAGCTTTGGAATCATCGCTTACATCATTCTTTGGATTGCCACACCTAAAGCAATTACTACTTCTGAAAAATTAGAAATGACCGGTGAACCGGTTACTATTTCCAATATCGAAAAGAAAGTAAGAGAAGAATTCGACAGCGTGACTAACAAATTCAAAAATGCCAACTACGACGAAATGGGAAACCAAGTAAAGTCGGGTGCTGAGAGAGTTGCAAGCGGATTGGGCGATGTAATCATGAAAGTATTCGGTGCCTTTGCAAAAGTTTTGGGAGCAATTATCTTGGTTTTCTCTGCTTTATCTCTTGCCGGATTATTTATAGGTTTGTTTACTTTTGGTACTACTTCTTTTATAGATGCTCCTTGGCAACGTTATGTGGAAGCAGTAAACTATACTGATATTCCCCTTTGGATTTTCGGATTATTAGCTTTCTTGGCTATTGGTATTCCTTTATTCTTCTTCTTAATGTTAGGATTGAAATTATTGGTAACCAATATGAAATCTTTGGGAGCTGCTGCCAAATACAGCTTGTTGGCCATCTGGATCTTTGCCGTAGGTGCTTTGGTAGTTATCGGAATCAAACAATCAACAGAGTCAGCTTTTGAAGGCAAAACAGTTCAAAAAGAAGTCTTGAATATCCAACCGACAGATACTTTACAAATCAAATTTGTGAGCAATGATTTCTTCTCCAAAAATGTTTACGAACACGAAGATTTTGTTTTCACGCAAGATTCTGCTAAAAACGAAGTGATTTATTCCAACCAAATCAGTTTCGAAATCAAAAGTACCGATAAAGCCCAAGCCTACCTTCAAATTGAAAAACTGGCCGACGGAAAATCGTTCAAAGAAGCCAATGAAAGAGCCGAAAAAATCAAATACGGTTTCAAATTAGTAGGCAACCAATTATTGTTAGACAATTATTTGCTAACCGAAATGGCCAGCAAATACAGAGACCAACGAGTAGAATTGTACTTATACCTTCCTAAAGGAACGGTGTTTGTAGCCAATGAAACCGTACAACATTTCGACGAATCTGATAATACTTTCTTCAATCTTCACCACAGCTCTGACAAATACACTTATAAAGTTGAAGAAACTCAGGTGAAATGTTTGGACTGTCCTATCGAAGAGAACGAATACAACGATGTGGAAAATGGCGTTCCATCGGAAGAAATCAACATTATAAATGAAAATGATTCGACCGAAACAGTTACCGTAAAAATCAACGGCAAAGTAGTGACTGAAACCAAATCGGGTAAATCTGATAAAAAAAGTAAACTAACAATAGGAAGCGACGGAGTAATCATTAAAACAGAATAGTCATGACAAAGTTTGTAGTTTTATTTTCAAAAGTGATAGCGGCTACTTTGTTGGCCTTATCCATCTCCTCTTGCAATCACAATTTTAATTTCGGCAAAAGCATCACCGGAAGCGGCAATGTAGTAACCGAGAAAAGAAATGTACCCAATTTTGATAAAGTAACGGTAAGCCAAGGTTTAGAATGTGAAGTCTTTTATTCCGACAAATCAGAAGTGACTGTAGAAGCCGACGACAATTTAATCAACGGCATTCAAACAACCGTACAAAACGGAACTTTGAAAATCAGTTCTGAATACAGTAATTATATCAATGTAGTTTCCAAAAGAATTATTGTTCACATGCCCAAAATTGTCAGTTTGGAAAGCACTAGCGGTTCCACACTTAAATCAGGCAACATTTTAATCAGCAATGATTTAACCATCAAATCAAGCAGCGGAAGCTCCATTGAAGCGGAAGTTGAATCGGATAAAATAACGCTTGAATCTTCCAGCGGAAGCGAACAAAAAATCATAGGAAAAGCTTTGAAAGTTTTTTCGGCTTCTTCCAGCGGAAGTAGTATCGAGGCCCATGAATTACTCGCTAATGAAGTTTTTGCCCAATCCACCAGTGGCAGTTCCACTTCGGTTCATGCCGCACTCCTATTAGACGGTAAGGCTTCCAGCGGCAGTTCTATAAGCTACTCCAACAGCCCGAAAGAGGTTCGCAAAGAGGAAAGCTCCGGCGGAAGTGTCTCTAAAGATTAAGTTAATAAAACATCCCAATGAACATTGGGATGTTTTTTTTTCTATTTTTGACATTCAAGACCATTAAGCCGAATCGCAAGAAGTAAAACCAAACCTACCGCCAATTATGAAAAAAATAATACTTATTTGTTGTCTAATCCTTTCAACGGTTTCTTTTGCCCAAAAAAAAGAAAAAGTAAAAGGTTCCAAAATCGTTAAATCGGAACAAAAACAAATCGAGAGTTTCGAAAGTTTGGAAGTAGAAGATAATCTCGAAGTTTTTTTAGTAAAAGGAAATGAATGTGGTCTAGAAATCGAAGCCGACGATAATTTAATCGAATTCGTAGAATATAAATTGGCAGGCAATAATTTAAGAATCTCCACTTCAAAAGACATTTCAAGCTACAAGAAATTGAGTGTCCGCGTCACATACACCGATAAATTCAATATGGTTATTGCTAAAGATGAAACCAATGTTACGGCCTTGTCAGATGTAGTTTTAGACAATGTGACTTTTAAAACTTATGATTATTCGAAATTGTTCCTGAACGCCAACACCAAAAATTTCACGCTCATGGCCAACGATAAATCTAAAGTGGAAATGAACCTGAAATCAACCAAAACCGCCATCGATTTAAGCAAAAGCGCCTATGTAAAAGCCCTGATTTCTTCCAGCGAAATGAAATTTGATTTGTACCAAAAATCATCCGCTGAAATAGAAGGCGATGTCATCGAACTAAAATTGCGTTTAGACAACAATACCGACTTTATCGGAAGCAAACTAACCGCCAAAAACGCCCTATTAGAAACCGGCGGC
>NZ_CAMLRU010000038.1 GCF_946482535.1 uncultured Flavobacterium sp. | reverse complement strand
TAACTCAAATAAAATTAATATGAGATCGAAGTTCAAATGGATTTTTACGCTTTTATTGGCGTTTACAATGCAGTTTTCGTTTGCACAAGAGAAAACTGTTACTGGAGTTGTTTCAGATAAAACTGGACCACTTCCTGGTGCAAATATTGTTGTTAAAGGAACCAAAAGAAGTGCGCAAGCAGATTTCGATGGTAAATTTAGCATCAGTGCTAAAGTTGGGGAAACTTTAGTAATTTCATTTACAGGTTACAATAATTCAACTGTAACTGTAGGAGCAGCTAACAACTATACAATTACTTTATCTGAAGGGATTCAACTGACAGAAGTAGTAATCGATGGTTATCGTACAACTTCCAAAGCGAAGTCTGCTGTGTCAGAAACAACCATTCTTGCCAAAACGATTGAGAACAGACCTAACGCGTCATTCTTACAATCATTGCAAGGGCAAGTACCTGGTTTACAAATCAGTACATCTTCAGGTCAGCCTGGTTCTGCAAAAATCAACTCTTTAATTAGAGGGGTTTCGAGTTTGAACAGTAGTACTGAACCATTAGTGGTTATTGATGGAGTTGCTTCTAACCAAGCAATTTTCAGAAGTATTAACCCTAATGATATTGAGTCTGCTACAGTATTGAAAGATGCTGCGGCTACTGCTATTTATGGTAACAGAGGTACAGCCGGGGTTATCGTAGTTAAAACTAAAGGTGGTAAATATGACTCTAAGTTAACTTTCAAATATTCTGGTAGTTATGGTACTGTTGATTTACAACAAAACAAATATGAATTGGCTAATACCAGAGAAATATTAACTTTAGAAAGAACATTCGGATTAGGTTTAGGAGCTTTGAATCCTGATACCGGTCTTCCTTTTACTGATCAAGAGATTGCTGCTTATCCAATTCAAACTAACTGGAAAGACTATTTCTTTAGAAAAGGAACCAGTCAAAGTCACGATTTAAGTATTTCTGGTGGTACAAGTAAAATGACCAACTTTACTTCAATCAGTTATTTTGATCAAGAAGGTATTGTGCCGACTACTGATTTCAAAAGATTCTCTTTTAGATCAAACTTTGCCGGTAAATCAAACAATGATAAATTTAACTATACCACTAACATCTTTGCTTCTTACTCTAGAAGACATCAATTAGATCAAGAGACTAGAACAGATATTAACGCGAACGTGTTACAAAACCCTTTACAAGGTTTGTTAACTTCATTGCCATATGCTGATCCTAGTTTATATGTTAACGGTCAACAATTGTTTGATGATTTCGGAGCACCAAGTTTCCAAATCGTTCCTTACATGTTGTTAGATTATTTAGTACCGGGTAACATTCCGAATGAGTGGACGGAGACTAAATTATTGTTCAATGCTTCAGCATCTTATAAATTGACAAAAGATCTAACCTTTACTAATACTTCAGGTATGGATTACAACATGCAGTTTAGAAATTTTGCAAGAGCACCACAATCTTATTTGGCAATTGTTGCAACTCCTGCCGGAGCTCAGTTTGGTGGTATTGAGACCATGAACAATACTAGAGATTTCGGGTTCACTTCAACTACTAAATTGAATTATAACCGTACTTTCAAAGGTAAGCACACTATTGATGCCAACTTATTTACAGATTACATCAAATACCACAGAAAGTTTAATACTTCAACACAAACTGGTTTAGATCCAAGAACTTGGGCGTTTGGTGCCGGAACAGGATATATTCCTTTCAATACAGCTACTCCTACTTTCTACAGACCAACAGTTGGAGCTTCAAAAGATGATGGAGGTTTATTCTCTTATTTTGGAACATTCGACTATGACTATGATGGTAAATACGGTGTGAGTGGTACTTTGAGAAGAGATAGTTCTTACAAGTTTACAGGTGATAACAAATGGGGTACTTTCTGGTCAGTAGCCGGTAGATGGAATGTTGACAAAGAAGCTTTCATGGCTAACACAGTATTCGATGCCTTAAAATTAAGAGTATCTTATGGTACTAATGGTAACGCTTCAGGACCATACGATAATGACAATATAATCAGAGATTTGAATTCATCTCAAGTAGGTTATGCTAATGCTCCTTCATTAGGAGTTGCAACTTTTGCTTACGTTGATTTCAAATGGGAAACTACTACTCAGTTAAACCTTGGTTTGGACTTTAGTATCAATAAGAGATTTTCAGGATCTATTGATGTATATGACAAAGTAACTGACGATTTGTTTGATGGTATTAACTCTTCTTGGGTAACTGGAACTTCAGGATATGCCGGAAACAGAGGATCATTACAAAACAGAGGGATTGAGTTGTTGTTAAAATATGATGTATTCAAAAAAGGTGATTTCAAATTGGAATTATTCGGTAATACTGCTTACAACAAAGCAACTTATTTAAGTACTGTAAGTGGAGAAGATGAGCCAGACGGAAACGGAATTCGTTATGTTGGTGGTTTAATCAATGAGTACTATGTTGTTCCTTACATCGGAGTTAACAACAACGGTTATGTTGATGCTGACGGTGTATCGCAGCCTGCAAATGGTAACTTGTTATTCTTAGATATTGATGGAAATATCACTGAAACTATTGGTGATGCTGACAGAAGAAAATCTGGAAAATCTAATTTGCCTAAACACCAAGGGTCATTCGGATTCAATTCTTCTTACAAAGGATTTTTCTTAAACACTCAGTTTGCTTACTCATACGGTCAATACCGATTTGATTTTGACTTGACAAACATGTCAGATCCATCAGCTATCGGAGTGTTTAATGTGACTAATGATTTATCGGATGCTTGGGATGCAACTACTAACCCTACAGGAAACTATCCTTCATTAACGGCTGCTAACTTAGCGGAAGGGGATACTTTCTCAGACAGATGGTTACGTGATGCTTCTTATGTAAGATTGAAAGTATTAACTTTCGGATACAATGTACCTTCTAAATTCTTAGAAAAATCAGCTATCAGCAGCTTAAGACTATATACACTTATGGAGAACTACGTTACTTGGACAAAATGGAGAGGATTTGATCCTGAAGCTTTTGGTGCCAGTAACCAAGGAGGTTATCCTGCTCCTAAAGCAATTACTTTTGGTGTAGATATTCAATTCTAAAAAAAAAAATAATATGAAAAAAATTAGTTTATTACTATTAGCCGTTGCAGGGTTGCTAAGCAATTCTTGTGAAGACGCAAATAACATCGTACAAGATGGTGAATTCAATGAAGCTAATACTTTTAAGACCTTAGCAGATATGCAATTGTATTTGAATGAGGTTTATGATAAAGCCTCGGTTCAAAACGAAATTGGTTTTACCTCAATCGTTACTGATGAATGTGGTATTGGTAATCAAAATGCAGGTCAAAACAGAGATTTGTATGGATTTATTTTAAATTCAAATGATGGTTTTGCCGAAGGAATTTGGGCTAATCAATATGTATTGATTAACTATGCTAATCGTTTGATAAGAGGTGCCGCCAGAATTACTCCTGAAGCTGGAGAATTGGCTGAGTACAATTCAATCGTAGCCCAAGCAAGAGCCTTAAGAGCTTTTGGTCATTTCCAATTGTTGACTTATTTCTCAACTGATTTGAGTGATGACAGTGCTTTAGGTGTTATTTTGATGGACAGAGTTCCTGGTTTAACTGAGCAATTGCCTAGAAATACAAATGGTGAAGTTTTTGCTCTAATTGAGTCAGATCTAACTTTTGCTTATGACAATATTATTGATCCGGGTGTAGTTACAAACTCTAAGCCTTGGACATACATGAGCAGAAATGCAATCAACGCTTTAAGAGCCAGAATGTATTTATACAGAAAAAACTATACTTTAGCTTTACAGTATGCTAATCAAGTTATCGCTGATTCTCCTGCATTAACTGCTGCTACTCCGGTTCCGACTGGAACAGTTGGTTCTACAGCTTGGAATAATGCTTATTACAGTGCTACTGCTCCAACAAATCCTTACAGAAAAATGTGGGCTGATTTAGACAGAGGTGAAATTATTTGGTCTCTTGACAGACCGGTAGGTAAAGGTGCTGTTGCAGGTTTATTCTACTTTAACAGATCTAACTTTACCGGTGGTTGTTACCAAGATATGGGTAGAAACTTGTTCAATTTATTAGAGCAAGGAAATGGTACTCATGGTTCTTCTGATATCAGAAGATACGCTTTCATCGATCCAACTAGTAGAATTGATGAAGGAACTTATCCAAGTACTTCAGCTCCGGATTACACTACTGACCCTAGCTACCAGTTAAACGATGCTTTATTGATTGATAAGTATCCTGGGAAATCAGGTTTTGATTTAGGTAATGATTTAAAAGTATTCAGAGTTTCAGAAATGTACTTCATCCGTGCAGAAGCTTTGGTTGCTACCGGTGATTTAACTGGTGCTGCTAATGCTATCAAAGCTGTTAGAGATGCCAGAACTTTCAGAGCGCCATTCCCAACTTTACCGGTATACGCAAATGCTACTGCAGCATGGGCTGATATTCTTGCGGAAAGAAGATTAGAATTGTGTTACGAAGGTCACAGATACATCGACTTGAAACGTTTAGGAACTCTTGCCGGTGCAGGTATTGACAGATACACAAGAGATTGTGAATTGGTTAACGTATGTTCAATCCCTACGGATGATTACAGATTCACCGCACCTATTCCAATTTCTGAAATCAATGCTAATCTACAAATTCAACAAAATCCAGGATATTTGGATTAATCATTGATTTGTAAAATATAATAAGAGCCACCATATTTTGGTGGCTCTTTTTTTTTACCTTTGGAAAAATTAAATTGTTATGTATAGAATTACCTTCCTTCTTTTTTCTTTTGTAGCTTTTTCTCAATCGGCAGAAGACAGAAAGAAAATTGTCTCTTTTTATGATGCCCAAGCGATAAATAAATTTATCAACGAACTCAAAATCGAACAAGATTTACAAAGTAAATTAATCTCAACCTATAAGTTAAATCACAAGATTGTTGAGAGTGAAAAATTTTCATTACAAAGAATATATGATAATGAACCTATTTTCTTTACTACTGATAATGCTGGTTCTAGTGTAACCATCTCCACTAACAAAATGTATCCCGGAGGTTCTTTAGGACTAAATGTTACCGGTTCAGGTATGACAGCCGGTATTTGGGATGGCGGTAAAGTGAGAAATACCCACCAAGAATTTGGCGGAAGTAAAATTACTTTAGGGGATGATGCTTCAGCGTTAAGTACTCATGCCACTCACGTTACCGGAACAGTTGTAAGTACCGGCTTAAATGCCTCAAGTAGAGGAATTGCTTATCAGGGTCTTGCCAGAACTTTTGATTGGACTTCAGATTTTACCGAAATGGCGGTATTTGCCGGAGAGGGTTTTTTAGTCTCTAATCACTCTTATGGTTATGTAAGTAGCAGTTTGCCTTTGTGGAGGTTTGGTTCTTATGACTCCTCTGCCGTACAAGCAGATAATTTTGCCGTTACTTATCCCTTTTTTCAAATCGTAAAGTCAGCCGGAAATGACCGAAATAATGGCGATTTCCCGCAAATTTTCATCAAAGGAGGCTATGATTTGTTAACGGGTATGTCCAATTCAAAAAACGTACTGACAGTAGCTGCCGTTGAAGAAGTACCCAATTATCTTAATTCAGATAGTGTAATAATGAGTGACTTCAGCAACTGGGGACCAAGTGATGACGGAAGAATTAAACCGGATATTTCTGCCAAAGGAGTTGGGGTCTTTTCTACCATCAGCTCCAGCAACAATGCTTATGATACTTACCAAGGAACATCAATGTCATCACCGGCGATTACAGGAATGATATTGTTACTTCAAAAACATTATAATAATTTAAACTCAAGTTATATGAGATCCTCCACTGTCAGAGGATTGATTTGTCACAGCGCCAAAGAAGCCGGCCTTAATCCCGGACCTGATTATGAGTTCGGTTGGGGATTAGCCAATGCTGAATTAGCCGCTACTATTATTACCAACAGAAATACAAGTTCTTTATTGGAGGAAAATACTTTGGCCAATAGCGAAACTTTTACCAAACAAATTTCGATTAATGCCGTACAAAATGTTGCGGTGTCAATTTGTTGGACAGATCCTGCCGGGAATGCAAATACCAGTGGTTCTGAAGATATCAGAACACCAAGGCTTAAAAATAACCTGGATTTGAAAATCTTAAAAGACGGTAATATTTATTACCCATGGAAATTAGATCCGGAAGATCCAAGCGGTGCGGCAACTAATATTTCTGACAACGATGCAGACAATATAGAAAAAGTTCAAATTTACAATGCCCAACCGGGTGTTTATACCATCCAAGTAACGCACAAAGGCACGCTGACCGGCGGCTCTCAAATATTCTCCTTGATTGGTAGTGGTGATGTCGGAATTACTTTAGACAATGACGATTATGTATTTGACAATAGTGTTTTCATTTATCCTAATCCTGCCACTAATGTTCTGAATTATAATGTCAATACAAATACCACCATCACAGGAATAAAAATTCATGATATCTCCGGTAAAGAGGTGTTTGGAAACGCAAACTTTATCAATCACACTATTGATATTGCTTCTTTATCATCAGGAGTGTATTTTGTAACTTTTCAGTCAGATAAAAATTCTGTGACTAAAAAGTTTATCAAGCACTAATGTTATTAAAAAGATACAACTTGAACCATCTCTGTAAAGGAGATGGTTTTTTTATGATTTTATTACAAATTGTTTTGTGTATTTTTGTGTCGAAATTTATTCGAATGAGAAATTTATTTATAGCGGTCTTTTTAGTGATTTTTTTCAATGGTTTTTCCCAAACCCAAACAACGGGAGCACCCAAAGAAGGAAGTCAAAATACAACGCCGAAAGCGGCCTTTGACCAATATAGAATCATTACTTTGCAAAGAGATACAACCTTTGTAGATACTTCATTAACCATCAAAAAAGAATACGAATACAATTACCTCAGAAAAGATATTTTCGGACTCTTGCCGTTTGCCAATGAAGGACAAACCTATACGGTTTTGGATTATGGCTATAAAAAATTCTCTCCTTATCCTGAATTAGGATTTTCCGGGAAACATTTCAATTATATGAAACCTGAGGATATCAACTATTATTCGGTAGCAACACCCATCACTGAATTGTATTTTAAAACCGTAATGGAACAAGGCCAATCTATTGATGCCTTGATTGCGGTCAATACCTCGGAACGATTCAATATGTCAGTGGCCTTCAAAGGTTTGCGCTCTTTAGGAAAATATATCAATCAGTTGTCCAGTACCGGTAACTTTCGATTCACTACCAGTTACAATACACTCAACAAAAGATATTACCTCAATTTTCATTACACCGGCCAGGATTTCTTAAATGGCGAGAATGGCGGAATTACGAATTTGGAAGACTTTGAAGGCGAAGACGCGGCTTTCCAAAACAGAGCTCGTTTGGAAGTTTATCTCCGAGATGCCAAATCCATTATGAAAGGAAAAAGATTCTTCTTTGATCACCACTTCAGAATCAATCCCAAAAGCGGCAATAATAGTTTGTACCTAACCCACCAATTCAACTACGAAAGAAAATTCTTTGAATACAACCAAAAAACAGTAGTTTCTGTAATAGGAGAAGACGAAGAAGAAGTGTATCGTTTCGGAGAAGCTTTTGTATCCACCGGCGTCAACGACCAATCGCGCTACAATCGAATGTACAATAAAGTAGGTGCTGTTTATGAGAATTCACTACTCGGAAAATTCCAATTCTTCGCCGAAGACTTTCGATTCAATTACTACTACAATAGGATACTGATTTTACCATCCGGACCGGTGCCCAGTTCGCTTAATGACGAAATCAATACCGTCGGTGGTCAATACGAATACCGCAAAAACAAATGGAACGGAACCTTTCTGTATTCTAATTCTGTTTCCAACCAATCATTGTCTAATTTTGACGCCAAACTTAAATACCAACTCAACGATAAAAACGCGTTCTTGTTCCAATACCAATTGCTGAACAAAATTCCGGATCATACTTTTAACTTGTTCCAAAGCGGTTTTACAGCCTACAATTGGGCCAACAATTTCAAAAACGAAAAAATCAATAATTTAGAAGCCACCGCCAAAACCCAATGGTTAGATGCGTCTTTGCAAGTGAGTTCCATCAATGACCATCTGTATTTCAGCGATGATTCTACCAATGCACAACAACAATTAATTTCTCCCAAACAATATGACAAAACCATCAATTACCTCTCGGTAAAAGTGAGTCGCGAATTCAAATGGTGGAAATTAGCCTTAGACAATACCGTTTTGTACCAACAAGTCGACCAAGAAGACGACATTCTCAACGTGCCGCAAATCGTAACCCGCAACACCTTGTATTTTACCGATTACTTCTTCAAAAAAGCCATGTACCTGCAAACGGGATTCACCATCAACTATTTTACAAAATATTACGCCAACGATTACAATCCGGTTACAGCAGAAGCTTTCGTTCAAAATACTCGCGAAATTGGTGAGTTTCCCATGATTGATTTTTTTGTCAATGCCAGAATACGCCAAACCCGAATTTTCCTCAAAGCAGAACATTTCAACTCTAAAATGACCGGCAATACGTTCTATACCGCGCCCAATTATCCTTACCGCGATTTTATGATTCGTTTCGGATTGGTGTGGAATTTCTTCCAATAAATTTTTCAGGAACGAAAGTTTCGGGCTTTATCAGTTAAGGCAATTCCCGCTGTCCGCGCTACACGGTAGCCACTCCCATCGGGGTTAAAGGATAAACCATTTGAATTTTTGTAAACGTTCCAAATAGCATTACATTTGTCAAATATTAAACTCAAAACTCGGAACTCGCAATCCGAAACTTAATAAAAATGAAATACGCAGAAAACATATTAGGCACTATCGGCAATACACCTTTAGTAAAACTAAACAAAGTCGTTGAAGGCATTGATGCTTTGGTATTAGCCAAAGTAGAAACCTTCAATCCGGGCAATTCCACCAAAGACCGAATGGCACTCAAAATGGTAGAAGATGCCGAAGCCGACGGCCGATTAAAACCCGGCGGAACCATCATCGAAGGTACTTCCGGAAATACCGGTATGGGCTTAGCCTTAGCTGCTATCATCAAAGGATACAAATGTATTTTTGTGATAACCGACAAACAATCCAAAGAAAAAATGGACATCCTTCGTGCCGTTGGCGCCAAAGTAGTAGTGTGTCCAACCGATGTAGAACCAACCGATCCGCGCTCGTATTATTCAGTTTCCAAAAGATTAAGCACCGAAATCCCCAACTCTTGGTACGTTAACCAGTACGATAATCCAAGTAACGCTTTAGCCCATTACCAACAAACCGGACCCGAAATTTGGGAACAAACCGATGGGAAAGTAACGCACTTTGTGGTTGGAGTAGGAACCGGCGGAACCATTTCGGGCATCGGGAAATATTTAAAAGAAAAAAATCCAAATATCAAAGTTTGGGGAATTGATACTTACGGCTCGGTATTCAAAAAATACCACGAAACCGGCATCTTCGACGAAAACGAAATCTATTCCTATATCACCGAAGGCATCGGCGAAGACATCTTGCCTAAAAATGTAGACTTCTCAGTCATAGACGGATTCACCAAAGTAACCGATAAAGACGCTGCAGTGTATACGAGAAAAATTGCTTTAGAAGAAGGGATTTTCGTAGGGAATTCAGCCGGAGCTTGTGTCAAAGGATTACACCAATTAAAAGAACATTTCGGTCCGAACGATGTTGTAGTAGTGCTTTTCCACGACAGCGGTAGCCGTTACGTAGGGAAAATGTTCAACGACGATTGGATGCGCGAAAGAGGTTTCTTAGAAGAAGAAATCACCAAAGCAGAAGACGTAATCAAAGACCACAAAGACAAACCATTGGTAATCGTGAGAACGGAAGAATTGGTGTCACACGCCATCGAACGTTTGAAAAAATACAACATCTCTCAAATTCCGGTAATCGATACGACAGGTTTCGTAGGAAGCATAGACGAAACCGATTTGTTCAGAAGCTACGTAGAAGACAAAAACATAGCCGATAAACCCATCCGTGAAATCATGGGCAAACCCTATCCGATTGTAAGTGCCAACGCACCGATTGAAGAAATTTCCAAACTCATCAACAAAGACAACCAAGCGGTGTTGGTTGATTTAGGAAATGGTAAACACCATATTATTACCAAACACGATATTATCAGTTCGATAAAATAATTGAAAACTAAAAATCTTTACATAATTGCAGGTTGTAATGGTGCAGGAAAAACAACTGCTTCCTACACCATTTTGCCTGAAATTTTAAAATGTAAAGAGTTTGTAAATGCGGACGAAATTGCCAAAGGACTTTCCCCTTTTCAGCCTGAAAAAGTAGCCTTTGAAGCCGGAAGAATCATGTTGGAGCGTATAGAATATTTACTGACGTCTAAAGAAAATTTTGCTTTTGAAACTACTTTGTCAACCAAATCATATAAATCAAAAGTTAAATGGGCTAAAGAAAATGGTTATACTATCAAGCTTTTATTCTTTTGGTTGCCTTCTGTAGAAATGGCAATTGATAGGGTGAAAATGAGAGTAAAAGAAGGAGGACATAATATTCCGAAAGAAATTATTTCAAGACGTTATAAAAGGGGTTTGGAAAATCTATTCAAAATTTACATACCTTTGTGCGATGATTGGATTGTATTTGATAATTCAGAAGCGATTTCTCAAATTATTGCCGAAGGAAACTCTAATACAGAAAATAATATTCAGCAGCCTGAAAAATGGTTGAAGATAAAATCAGATTTTTGTTAATATGGCCAAAAAAGCAAAAAAAAGTTCTGAGTTTTCAGAAAAAGTAATGAAGGGATTAAAGTTGGTCTCTCAGCGATTAATCCAAAGCAAGATTGAAAAAAATCAATCATTAGTCATTATGCGCGATGGTAAAGTCGTTACAGTCAAAGCAACAGACTTAAGTCTCTAGTTATTCTCCAATCAAAACTCCCGAAATATTCCAAGCACTGAAACTGCCGCCTTCCGGTAACCCTTGCGGAATTTTGATTTGTATCGTATGGGTTCCGACTTCTAAATCACCTAAATCAATAAAAATAGGATTGGTAACTGTTCCAGGACACCAATTGGCTCGACTATAATCCGAAGAAGACAAGCCGTTCGGAAAATTCCCCGAAGCAGGATTTGACAATCGGTACGAACCACAATCTTGACGCCAAGGCGTAAAACTAAATGCTTCCTTTCCGTCTAAGAAAATCGAATTCTTTTTGGGTACAAATTCATCACCGTTTTCCCAACCGCCGTGACCTGTAGTAATGTAACGCAGTTTACAGTTTTTTATCGGTTGGTTGAGTTTGAAACTTACTTCCAAACCTTTGTCATTATTGAACATCGTGCCATATTCTTGTCCGGCCATTTCCATGATGTTATTGGTACAAAACAAAGGAATAATTTGCGTTGGTTTGGTTTTGCTTTCTTCTTCGGTATGAATCGTAATATTGGCCGAAACTTTATGACCGCCTTTGTCATAATTCCCAATGTTGATGCCAAGCCAAACTTCTTTGCCACTCAATAAAGGTCTCAAATCTGAAATGTCTTGTCGGTACAAAACATTTTCGGCCCAAGTCTTATTTTTCAACTCCAAATAATTATACTGTTTTACCCCGAAAGGCGTAAAAAAGCGCATCAATTCCACTACAGGATTATAGTTTTCCGTGCTTACAACACCTTGGTATTCTTTGCCGTTTCCGTTGGTGTAAATGGGCAAGGTCTTGGCGCCGTTTTGCAAACCGTTCAAAAACGACATTTCTTTATCGGTCGGAATCATAAAAAAAGATCCGGTTCGGTCATAAGCATCGCCATTGGATTGCTCAGTAACATCGGCAAAAATTTGACTGCCTACTTTGATTTCCGGGAATTTGACTTTTCGAACCGCAATTGTTCCATTGGCAAAGCGAAGAATGCTGTCATTTGATTTTGAGGCATCAGAAAAGTTGATGATTTGGTCTTTGAAAACAGGAATTGTGGTGAAGCGGCTTTTCCAAAGTAAATCTTTATAAGTCAATCCGTCAACTACCTTTTTTGGGGTTTGAATGGTTGGAAATGATTTTATTTTTTCCACTTTAGTGGCTGCAATTACAAAGTTACCGTTGCGAACCATTTCGAGGACCAAACCCAAATTTTGTCCCAAAACTACCGGCGAACCTTTCACCTTTAACTCATCGGTATACCAAAACTCAATGGTATTTGAGTTGACAATAGTTTTGGCTTTTTTACAATCGTAACCCAATATTTTTTTGGTGTCATTTAGGTGTTCAAAGGTTTGCTTCGCCAATGAAACGCTGTCTTTCATCGCAATGACTTCCGTTTGGTTTAAGGTTGCGGTTTGATAAAACGCATTGCTGTTTCGGTCTATATTGGTTTGTTCAAAAGGATAAGTTGCTTTTTGATTGGCAATGTTTTCTGTGCTTAACAAAGTTTGATTCGCATTAGTAAAAACCCAAACCGCATCTTGGTTTTCTAACAAGCTTCCGTTGGAACTTTTTAGGTAAGTAATTTTATAGTTTTGAGCAAAGCTATTTCCTGAGATGAATAACAAAAGAACAAAAAGTAAATTTTTCATTACAAAATATTTTATTATTAAAGTAAAATTCTTACTTTAGTTAAAAATTTAGAGACGTGAAAGAAGATTTTCTTCATTATGTATGGCAATATAAGAAGTTTGACTTTTCCAACCTAACAACGGTTAGTGGAGAAAAGTTGACTATTGTCAATACCGGTCAATATTTGAAGCAATCCGGGCCTGATTTTTTTAATGCGCAAATCATCATTGGTAATCAAAAATGGGCCGGCAATGTTGAAATTCATTTGAAATCTTCGGATTGGTATTTGCATCAGCACGAAAATGACGACCATTATAATAATGTAATCTTACACGTGGTTTGGGAACATGATACCCCAATTTTCAGAAAAGACAATTCAGAAATTCCGACATTAACACTTAGTCATTATGTGGCTTCCGAAGTATTAAATCATTACTGGTCATTGACGGCACCAAAATCTTGGATTTATTGTGAAAATCAAATCGCTGAAATAGATCAATTTATTTTTAAAAATTGGCAAGAGCGATTGTTTTTTGAGCGTTTAGAACATAAAGCCATTCCGATAGAAGAACTTTTGACAGAAACAGGCAACGATTGGGAAGCGGTTTTGTTTTATAGGTTGGCCAAAAATTTCGGGCTCAATACCAATGGAGAAATCTTTATGAAATTAGCCAAATCAATTCCCTTTTCCATTATCAGAAAGGAAGGTTTTGAAGTAGAGAATTTAGAAGCTTTATTAATGGGCAAAGCCGATTTGTTGCCTGTGGAAGCCGAGGATTTTTACAGTAAAGAGTTGCAGAATCGCAGTGTTTATCTTTCACAAAAGCATCGTTTGCAGAAAACCTACATCGAACCGGTGCAATTTTTCAAACATCGCCCTGATAATTTCCCAACGATTCGCTTGGCACAATTGGCCATGTTATACCACAAACAACAACAGTTGTTTTCCAAAATAATAAATACCCATTCTTTGGCTGATTTTTACAAGCTTTTCGATATAGGTGTTTCGCCCTATTGGGAAAACCATTATCAATTTGAAAAAGAAAGTCCGAAAAAGAAAAAGCAATTTTCTAAATCTTTTATTGATTTGTTGGTGATTAATACGATTGTTCCTTTTCAATTTGCTTATGCCAAAAGCCAAGGTAAAGAAATATCGGAATCGCTTTTGCAACTTATGGAAACTATAGAGCCCGAAAAGAATATTATCATTGAAAAGTTTGCTAATTTTGGCATAAAATCAAAGAGTGCTTTTGAAACCCAATCGCTTTTGCAACTGAAAAATAAGTATTGCAATCAAGCCCAATGTTTGCAATGCGCCGTAGGAATCCAACTTTTAAAATCTTAAAACAATGTCACCGGTAATCCAACTCAAATATTTCTTCGAAAAACACGGTTTTCACGTGTCGTCTCGCTTGGCCGACAAATTGGGTATGCGGGCTTCGAATGTGCGTTTGTTTTTTATTTACATCACTTTTGTGACTGCCGGATTAGGGTTTGGCATGTATCTGACTTTGGCTTTTTGGATCAAGTTGAAAGATTTGATTCGGGGCAAAAGAACTTCGGTGTTTGATTTGTGATGATTGACAATGATTCCATATTGCAATCGATTTTAAGGTATTCGAAAAGTCAGCGAATTGGAATTATTTTGCTCTTTACCATCATTGTCCTTTGCCAAGGTTTTTATTTTTTCGGTGATTTCAAAACGATTGAGCACACCAACAAAGAACAAGCCGCTTGGTTGGCCAATCAAAGTTTAATAGACAGTCTTAAGTTTCAAGGCAAAAATTACCAGCCGACTATTTATCCTTTCAATCCTAATTTTATAACTGATTTTAAAGGTTACAAACTCGGCATGTCTGTAGCAGAAATTGACCGATTGTTGGCTTACAGGAAACAAAATAAGTTCGTCAACTCGGCTGCCGAGTTTCAGGCGGTGACCAAAGTTTCGGATTCCTTGCTCAAGGTAATTTCTCCTTATTTCAAATTCCCGGATTGGGTTAAGAACCCAAAAGAATACAAATCAACTTATGCTAAAACTGACTTCCCAAAAGCTGAAAAAATCGCCGTTTTAGACATCAACGAAGCTTCGAAAGAAGATTTGATGAAGATTTACGGCATTGGTGATAAGATTTCGGATAGGATTTTGGAGCAAAAAAGCAAATTGGGTGCCTTTGTTTCGATGGAACAACTATCAGATATTTGGGGTTTGTCACCCGAAGTGATAGAAAAACTGAACCATCATTTTGAAGTGAAATCAACTTCCAAAATCAAGAAAATCAATATTAACAATGCTTCAGTCAAAGAGTTAACTCAATCCCCGTTTTTCCGATATGCTTTGGCCAAAGAAATGGTGATTTATCGCAGCATGCACGGCGATATTAAAATTGAGGATTTGTCAAAAATTAAAGGATTTCCTGTTGATAAAATAAAAATAATTGCCTTATATTTGGAATTCTAAAAAAATAGCTAAGAAAAACAGTCTTATTTAATATGAATTCAACATACTTTACAGAAGAACACGAATTGTTCAGAAAGAGTTTGCAAGATTTTTTGCAGAAAGAGGTAGTGCCACACATTGAAAAATGGGAAAAGACCGGTACTATTGAACGCTTTATTTGGAAAAAGTTTGGTGATATGGGCTTTTTTGGGTTGGCTTATCCTGAGGCTTACGGCGGCATGAACTTGGATTTGTTCTACACTGTTGTGTTCTTGGAAGAATTGCAAAAAATAAAATCATCCGGTTTTGCGGCGGCGATGTGGGCACATGCTTATTTGGCGATGACGCATTTAAATGCCGAAGGAGATGAAAGAATCAAACAAGAGTATTTAGCCGCTAGTATAGCAGGAGATAAAATAGGTGCCTTGTGCTTAACAGAGCCTTTTGGTGGAAGCGATGTAGCCGGAATGCGAACCACAGCAGTTAAAAACGGCGATAAGTATGTGATTAACGGTTCTAAAACCTTTATTACTAACGGCGTTTATGCGGATTACTATGTAGTAGCTGCGAAAACAAGTCCGGAGTTGGGGAACAAAGGCATCAGTATGTTTTTGGTTGATACCAATACCAAAGGAATTGCGGCTACCAAGTTGGATAAACTGGGTTGGAGAGCTTCCGATACCGCAGAAATCTCTTTTGACAATGTTGAGATTCCGGCAGCCAATTTAATGGGTGAAGAAGGAAAAGGTTTTCCTTATATCATGCAGCACTTTGCTTTAGAGCGATTGATTATGGCAATTAATGCTCATGCTCGAGCGGAATATGCTATTCAATATACATTGGAATACATGTCGCAACGAGAAGCTTTTGGCAAAACCATTGATAAATTCCAGGCTTTGCGTCATACAATGGTAGATAATGCAACAGAGGTAGAACATTGTAAAATTTTCAATTATGCGGCTGTAGCCCGATTGAATCAAGGGGAATATGTAGTTAAAGAAGCTACGATGGCGAAGTTGAAATCGACTAAAGTGGCAGACGAAGTCATTTACAGTTGTTTGCAAATGTTAGGCGGTTACGGTTACATGGAGGAATATCCGTTAGCGCGACTTTTAAGAGACAGTCGTTTAGGGCCGATTGGTGGCGGAACCTCAGAAATCTTGAGGGAGATTTTGTCGAAGATGATTATTGACAATAAAAGCTATCAGCCGGCGGTGAAATAATAAGTGATAAGTAACAAGGGAAAAGGGATAAGTTGGAATGGCTTTTCCCTTTTTGCTTTTTCCTTAACTTAGCGTTAGCGATTGGAGCAAGTACCTTGTACTGCGGAAAGCGCGGCCCGAAGGGAACGCCCTGAAAATAATTTGAAATTCGTAATTGATAATTGAAAAAAAATATTACTTTTGCACCCACTAAATGAGAGGAGGTGTCTAAATTATGTTGATTATACCCATTAAAGACGGAGAAAACATTGATAGAGCATTAAAGCGCTACAAGAGAAAATTTGATAAAACCGGAACTGTAAGACAACTTAGAGCGCGTCAGGCGTTTACTAAGCCATCTGTTGTGAGAAGAGCACAAATTCAAAAAGCTGCTTATATTCAAACATTGAGAGACAGTTTGGAAGGATAGTTAAATTCTACCCAAAGATATTGCCGCG
>NZ_CAMLRU010000037.1 GCF_946482535.1 uncultured Flavobacterium sp. | reverse complement strand
ATGATATTTACCAGTTCTTTTTTTGGCATACAAGAAGATGATTTTGTAAAACTATTTCAGGTTTCTATACAATTTGGGGCAATTTTGGCCGTAGTCGTTTTGTATTGGCGCAAGTTTTTTGATTTGAGTAGAATCAGCTTCTACCTTAAATTGGCCTGCGCGGTTATTCCGGCTTTGGTTTTAGGGAAAATATTTGATGATAAAATCGATGCCGTACTCGGAAATCCGATTCCTATTGCGATTGTCTTGATTATAGGCGGAATCGTTTTGTTGTTTATCGACGGTCGTTTCCACAGTCCGACAGTCGCCAATGAAGAAGACATAACTATTAAAAAAGCAGTGACCATAGGATTTTGGCAATGTTTGGCGATGATGCCCGGCACTAGTCGTTCTGCGGCTTCTATTATTGGTGGTATGCAACAAGGTTTGACTCGAGAAACGGCTGCGGAATTCTCCTTCTTTTTGGCGGTTCCGACGATGTTGGCCGTGACTACTTATTCTTTGTTTTTAAAGACTTACGAAGTTTCTCAACTCAAAGGATATGAATTGTTGACGCAATCTTCGGATAACTTAAAAATGTTTTTGGTGGGCAATATTGTCGCTTTTATAGTGGCCGTGATTGCCATCAAATTCTTTATCGGGATTATCAAAAAATACGGTTTCAAACCTTGGGGTTATTACCGCATCGTGGCCGGTGTTATTTTGCTGGCTTATTTCTCTTTAAATAAATAACATTGAAAACCGCTGAAGATTTTTTAGAAGGTCAAGTCCTTTTGATTGACAAACCGCTGACCTGGTCTTCGTTTCAGGCGGTGAATAAGTTGAAGTATGTTTTAAAAAGAAAATACAACCTTCCTAAGAAATTTAAAATAGGTCATGCCGGCACTTTAGATCCTTTAGCGACAGGTTTGCTGATTATTTGCACCGGAAAGTTTACCAAAAAGATCAACGAAATTCAAGGTCAGGCCAAAGAATACACCGGAACCATAACCCTCGGTGCGACTACGCCTTCTTATGATATGGAAACCGAGGTTGATGCTACGTTCCCAACCGAACACCTCACGGAAGCTTTAATCCAAGCAACTATTCCTCAATTTCTGGGGGAAATTGATCAAAAACCACCGGTATTTTCGGCCATCAAAAAAGACGGAATCCGTTTGTATGAACATGCCCGTGCCGGAGCGGAAATTGAAATTAAAGCGCGCAAAACTACCATTCATGAATTTGAAATCACTAAATTTGAGTTGCCTATCATTGAGTTCCGGGTAGTTTGCAGCAAAGGCACTTATATTCGTTCCTTGGCTTATGACTTTGGTAAAGCTCTGAATTCGGGCGGTTATTTATCCGTTTTGCGTCGGACTAAAATTGGTGATTATGAGGTTGTCAATGCCATTACTCCACAAGCTTTTGAACAAAGCCTTTCTGAAACTGAAAGTTAAACTTTTAGTAATCCTTCTTCTTGTGAGTGCGCCAAGCTTTTCTCAAGAAAGAAATGACACCATAACTATTTCTAAAAAGAAACGATACACTTACACCAAGTTTGAGTTTTCGGTTCCGATTAGAGTCAATCAATACGCCGGAGAAATCAACGATTATGGAGAAGACGAACCTTGGTTTTTACCCGATGGCGTTATCGGAAGATTTGGCATGGGTATTAAAATCAATAAATTCTTTTGGGTTGGCGGCAATATTGGTATCGACTGGAAAGCCAATGAATGCTTGGTTGTAGCGCCATTATTCGGCACCTTCAAAATCAACTCCAAAGTGAGTAAAGATTTCCGAATGTATGTGGAGCCCGGTTTTGGCAGAGCCATGGCTCTGGGTCGAAATGACTTGGCCGGCAACTTCAAAAAGATAAGTGTGGGATTTGAAGACGCTAATGGCGGATTGGGTTTGCATTTAGAATTTTGTCAATACGGCTTTCGCAAAAACACCGAAAAAAGAATCGGGAGTTTCTGCATTGGGTTGTCATATACTATGACTTGATTACTCCAATCCGGTCATGATAGCCATGATTTCTTCTTGGGTCGACAATCCTTTGTCGTGTAAATACCAAAGTTGTAAGTTGGTCTTTGCGGTTTCATCCACTACACCGTGTTCGGCTTTATAATCTAGGATTAATTGCTTGGCGCCTTCGGGTCTTGGACCAAAATCGCCTAAAACTTGTAAAGTGTTTTTGTCTACAATAATCAGCTTCGGAATGCCTCGAGCACCATTGGTCAGGAATAAATTCATCAAATCGTCATTGTCGTCACGAAGGGCAATTTTCATCTCAATTTTTGGCGAAAGCTCTGCCATTTTGTGAAAGATGGGCACCAACTGTGCGGCATCACCACACCAACCTTCAGAAATCACCAACCAGTAATAATCTCTTTTCAATTGTTGTAATTGTTGGGTAAACTCATCCGCAATTTTGATGGTTTTTTCCAAACGATTCATACGGGTTTCGTTTAATTCGGAATAGTGCGTTAAGGCATCGGTTTGTTCTTTTCCGGTGGATTTACCTTCTTTTAAAAGGGAAGTAACTTTGTTTCTGTATTCGGTATATGAAAGACTATTGGCTAAACTGTTTCGGATAATGGATTCCATAAAGAAAATTGATTTTGGTGCCGCAAAGCTACAAAAGGATTGAGGATAAAAAAGTGATAAATGTTACCTAACATTATTTTTAACGAATACTATACAAAAAGAGAATATGTTTATATTTGCAACCATTAAACAACAACACTAATGTCTCGAGCTCAAAGAGCAACGGCATGACTCCTAACTAAACAAACAGAAATGAAATACAAAAGAATTCTTCTGAAACTGAGTGGTGAAGCGCTAATGGGTGACCGACAATACGGAATTGATCCAAAACGTTTGGCCGAATATGCTGATGAGATTAAAGAAATCCATGACAAAGGAGTTGAAATTGCCATTGTCATCGGAGGCGGAAACATATTCAGAGGAGTTGCCGGAGCCAGCAATGGAATGGATAGAGTACAAGGTGATTACATGGGCATGTTAGCCACGGTTATTAACGGTATGGCTTTACAAGGTGCTTTGGAAGACAAAGGTATGTTGACCCGTTTGCAAACCGCTTTAAAAATAGAAGCTATTGCCGAGCCATACATCAAAAGAAGAGCGGTTCGTCATTTAGAAAAAGGACGAATTGTTATTTTCGGAGCCGGAACCGGAAATCCATATTTCACAACCGATACCGCTGCGGTTTTGCGTGGCGTTGAAGTACATGCTGATGTCATTTTAAAAGGAACCCGAGTAGATGGTGTATACGATGCCGATCCGGAGAAAAACCCTAATGCGGTGAAGTTTGAAAGCATCACTTTTGACGATGTTTTGAAAAAAGGACTGAACGTTATGGATACCACGGCTTTTACTTTAAGTCAGGAAAACGAATTGCCGATAGTAGTATTCGACATGAATAAAAAAGGCAACCTGCTTAAAATTTGCGAAGGCGAAAATATAGGAACTGTAGTTAAAATATAGACTGCAGAAAGCAGAAAGCAGAAAGCAGTATCATAACTGTTTCCCCTGCATTCTGAAAACTGCATTCTGAAATCTTATTAAAAAATGGAAGAAATTGAATTTATTTTAGACAGCACCAAAGAATCTATGAACGGTTCTATTGCGCATTTAGAAAAAGAATTTTTAAACATCCGTGCCGGAAAAGCTTCGCCTCAAATGTTGGGCGGTGTTTTTGTAGATTATTACGGTTCACAAACACCTTTATCGCAAGTAGCCAACATCAATGTGCCCGATGCGAGAACCATTACTATCACGCCTTGGGAAAAAAGCATGTTGCATCCGATAGAAAAAGCGATTATGATTGCCAATCTTGGGTTTAACCCAATGAACAATGGTGACAACATCATTATCAATGTACCGGCTTTAACCGAAGAAAGACGCCGCGACTTGGTAAAGCAAGCCAAAGCAGAAGCGGAAGATGCTAAAATTGGTATCAGAAATGCTCGTAAAGACGCCAATACCGATATCAAAAAATTAGAAAAAGAGGGAACTTCGGAAGACATCTGTAAATCGGCCGAAGAAGATGTTCAAAAATTAACTGATGCTTTTATCAAAAAAATAGACGAACATTTGGCCATCAAAGAAGCCGAAATTATGAAAGTGTAACTTTTGTTAATTCCATACTAAAATCCGTCTCGTACGGATTTTTTTATTCCTATTTTTGTAAGCGATTTGTGCCAACCTCTTTCTAATGAAGCCACTACTGTTTTTATTGTTCTTTTTCAGCTTGTCGCTTCAGGCTCAATTTCAAATCAATGGCATTATTAAAGATGCCCAAACCAAAAAAGCCTTACCGTTCGCCACCATCACCACAGAAACCGGCACTACAACCATAGCCGATGTAGACGGAAAATTTCATTTGTTTTCAAACACGCCACCGGAAACCTTAACCATAACTTACGTTGGCTATACGCCACAAACCCTTTCCCTTTTTGAGCAAAAAAGTTTTTACACCTTATTGCTTTCGCCCAAAACCAATGAGCTGAAAGAAGTGGTGGTGTCTAATGAAAATCCGGCCAATGCAATTATCACAAATGTCATTCAAAAAAAGAATGCTAACAATCCCGAGAAAAAGCTCAAAACCTTTCAGTATAAAACCTATAACAAACTATTGGTAACCGCTAATCCCGATTCGATTTCGGGAAAAATTGACACCGTTTTTGTCAACCCTCAAAAAGATAAAATTGCCAAAATTGACTCTTCTGATTATAAGTTCAAGAAAATCATCAACAAACAGCATTTGTTCCTAACGGAAAAAGTTTCCCTGTTTCAATACGAAAAACCCTTGCTCAAAGAAACCATCATAGGCACTAAAATGGCCGGGTTCAAAGAGCCTATATATGAACTGTTAGGCTTTAGCCTACAATCAGCTTCGGTGTATGATGACAAATACGAACTGTTTGAAACCAAATACAAAAGCCCTATAGCCGACAATGCGCTCAAAGAATACCGATATAAAATTTTGGACACCACCGCTATCGACCATCGGGAAGTGATTGTGGTTTATTTCAAAAATAAAATCAGCCATAAAGGTTTGGAAGGCTTGCTTTATATCGATAAAGAAAATTTTGCCATCGCCAAAGCGGTGATGCGCATTAGAGGCGTTCTTAATATTACCGGCATTCATGAATTTCAGTATTTAGCCGAAGAAAAACTTTGGTTTCCCGAGAAGAAAAACTTTAAAATCATCAAAGGGAAAAGCAAAGAGCCCACGGCTGTTTTGGGTGGTCGCATTGAATTTGCCGCAGAAAATGACGAGAGCAACGCCAAGAAAAACGCCTCCGATTTCACCTATCTTTCCTCAGAAATGGAAATCTATGATTTAAAAATCAATACCGATTTAAAAATCAAGAAGTCAGCCATCACTATTGACGTAAAACCCAATGCCAATAACAAAGAGGAATCCTTTTGGCAAGAAAACCGAAAAGACAGTTTAGATCTTCGCAGTGAAAGAACTTACGTGGTTTTAGACAGCATAGTAACCAAGGAAAATATCGAAAAGAAAATCAAATTTGGTCGCAAAATCATCAACGGCTATTTGCCATTTGGTCCGTTTGACTTTGACTTGCGCTATTTGCTGAGTTACAACAATTATGAAGGTTTCCGATTAGGGCTTGGCGGTGTTACGAATGAACGTTTTTCTAAAAAATTCCGTTTGGAAAGTTACACGGCTTATGGCTTAAAGGACGAAGAAATAAAATACCTTTTTGGCGGAGCGGTGCGCATAGGGAATTTTTCCAACTCTTGGGTTGGCGGTTCGTTTACCGATGATGTGCGCGAGATTGCGAGTACCAATTTTGCCATTGACAAACGTGTTTTTAAACTCTATGATCCGCGACCGATTAACATCAGCACCTTTTACAACCACCAAACTTGGCGCGCTTTTATTGAAACCAAAATCATCCCGAAAACCGAAAGCATTTGGCAAATTACGCATAGCGATGTAACGCCTTTGTTTGATTATACTTTTGTTTACGAAGATAAATTATACCGAAAGTTTGCCATGACTTCTGCGATGGTTTCCATCCAATGGAATCCTTTCAGCGATTATATGCAAACGCCAAACGGCAAAATCGAATTTGAAAAACGCTATCCCAAATTTACCTTTCAGTTTACCAAATCACTGTCGAATTTGTTCAACAACGACTTTGAGTTCGGGAAAATTGACGCACGGATTGAGTATGAAAAAAAATACCTTAACGGACAAAAATCGGCCATTTTAATTCAAGGCGGTTATGTTTTCGGAGATTTGCCTTTGACGCATTTGTACAATACTTCGCCGAATAATTTGACCAAAGACAATTTGCTGCAAAGAATTACCATTGCCGGTAAAAACAGCTTTGAAACGATGTATTTCAATGAGTTTTTCTCGAGCGAATTTGTGATGCTGCAATTTAAGCACGGTTTCAAACGCGTGGAAATTTTCAAAAAGGTAAAACCTTCTTTGGTTTTGGTGACCCGAATGGCTTGGGGTGATTTAAAAAATCCTGAAAATCATATCGGCCTAGAATACAAAACTTTAAACGAAGGGTTCTTTGAATCGGGTATCGAGTTGAACCAAATTTACAAAGGTTTCGGGCTGACCGGATTTTATCGTTACGGGCCAAACCAATTGAGCCGATTGGAAGACAACATAGCGATTAAGTTGAGTTTTGTGCTGGATTTAGGGTTTTAAAATTACGGCTTAATAATCAACACCGATGGAATATCTTGTAACCAAGAAACCTCATCATCTACCAATTTCTTCCAGGTTTCCAAACTGAAAATCACCAAATCCTGTTCGGACAAAAACGGTTTATTGATTTGTTTGGGTTGCATAACATCAAACTTATCGCCGTGTTTTTGCTCTAAAGCTTCTAATGAATTTTGAATCAGGAAATTGTTTTTGGTATGGTCATTATTATCTAAAATCGTGACTTGGGCATTGTTGTTTTGCATTAATCTTTGGGCATAATCAATCAGGAAAACATCGCCTACACTGTAAATTCCCAGGAATACTTTACTGACTTGTTGTAAATCTTTATCGATTAAAATACCGAGCGGTGTTTTGGTTTTAGAGATAATCAAACGCGTTCTGTCATCAAAAGGAGAATTCTCAAACAAGCCTTCTTTTCCTTTGAACTTGTCTAACAATCGGTCGGGATTAATCATACGAGAAGTAAACCCAAGCACTTTTCCCAAAATGGTTCCTTCAAAAATGGATTTCCCTAAACCTACGAGAACCAAATCGTATTTTCCTTCCAAAGCTACATCGGCTATATCGGTTTCAATATCTCCGGTGGCTTTGAAAATGGTCGTGATTTCTTGGTTGAGTTTTTTAGACTCTTTTACAATCGGTTCAAAGGTTTCTTTTTCGTATTCTTCAATATTAAAAGCGTGCATATCGTCGCTCATGGTCAAATGCATGGCGGTGACATTAGACGCTTCGGGTTGTCCTTTGACCAAACTATTCGCCAAGCGCAAGAGTGATTTTCCTTTTTCATTGTTGCCAAAGGAAATCAGGATTTTGAACTTCGAATTCTTTTTTAATTCTGACGGAATGATAACGCTTTTGGTTTTGAAAACAAAGTTGATAATGTCTAAAGCCGGTCCGGTCATAAACGTAGTCACCAAAGCCATAATCACCATCATGGTAAAGACTTTAGGCGAAAGTACGCCCAATTCGTAACCAATATTCAACACCACCAATTCCATTAATCCGCGGGTATTCATCAATGCGCCGATGGTCAAACTGTCGCGCCAATTTTGACCCACAAATCGGGCTGCTAAAGCGCTTCCGAAAAATTTACCAACGACGGCTACGGCAATAATGCAACCCGTGACTTTCCACAAATAAGGTTCGTTGATTAGTCCGATTTCTGTTCTTAAACCGGTGAACACAAAGAACAACGGCAATAGTATAATTACGGAAACATCTTCGACTTTTTCTATAAAAACATTGCGAAACTTACTGATATCCGGCATAATGGCACCCATCATAAAAGCGCCGAATAAAGCGTGAATTCCGATGATTTCGGTTAGATAAGCCGAAACAATCAGCATCAAAAGAAAGATAGCGACTACCGATTTCTTGATGTTGTCCTTCTTGCCATACAAATCACCGATTCGTTTGAGGAACGGTTTTACGACAAAAAGCATGGTCAAAACATATAAAAAAGCCAGTCCGATAATGTACAATGAGCTGACAAAACTTCCGGCTTTTACAATAGCAATAACCGCTGCCAAGATACACCAAGCCGTAATATCATCGGCGGCCGCACAAGTAATTACTATAGTTCCCAATCGGGTTTTGTGAATACCGCGTTCCTGAACAATACGCGCTAAAACCGGGAAAGCGGTGATGCTCATGGCAATTCCCATAAACAATCCGAAAGACAAAAACTCAACACCGGCCGGGGCAAATTGGTGGTAAATAAAATAAGACAAGCCAATACCCAAAGCAAACGGAATGACAATACTGGCATGACTGATTACCACCGCATCATTCGCTTTGTTTTTGAGGACTTTTAAATCGAGTTCCATGCCTATCACAAACATGAAAAGGATCAATCCGACTTGGCTCAACATTTGAAGATTGCCTAAGGAATCTATCGGAAACAAGGCTTCTTTGAGTTCGGGAAAATAGAGTCCGAATAACGATGGCCCGAGCACAATACCGGCTATGATTTCCCCAATTACGGAAGGCTGACCAATTTTTCTGAAAATCCAACCAAAGATTCTGGCCACCAAAACAATGGTGATGATTTGAAACAGCAACAACGCTAGCGGATGCTGAAGATTGTGGAATAACGAACTTAGAAACTGAATCCACTCACTGTCAGCAGAGGTTGGCGAAACAATTTTTCGCCCTACTTCCAGTAATTTTCCTTGACCGATTATCCAGTACATCAAGTAGCCAAAGCCACCGGTAACGAACAAATAAAATAAAGTATTCTTTAGGTTTCTCATTCCAAAAGGTTGTGCTTGTGCTTACAAAGATGCTAAAAACTGCGCTATTTTTTTTGTTTTTTTCGGCTAATAACAATTATTTAAAATTCATTGCTAAATCGATGTTAAATTAAGTAAATCTTTGCAGAAATACTCCTGAATTTTTTAAGGTTTTGATTACCTTTGCAACCCATTTTAGGTTTTATGAAAAAGTTGTTAGGTATTGGCTTTTGGGAATTAATTGCCCGAATTATTTTGAGAAGCAGGATTGTCATTTTGGGCTGCATCATTTTAATTACGATACTGTTAGCTTTTCAATGGAAAAACATCCGATTTACCCAAACCGAAGCCAACTTAATTCCGGCTGATGACAAAGTCAATGTTGACTATAACAAGTTTCTGGATCATTTTGGCGAAGAAGGCAATCTGATTGTCATAGCTACTAAAGACAACCAATTATTTTCTCCTAAAGTTTATAAAGCATGGCGCGATTTGATGGCCGAAATTAAATCGCACAAAGAAGTTACTTTGGTAGTTTCGGTTGATAATTTGCAGAAGCTGACCAAAAATGATTCTCTGGAAACTTTTGAGCTAAAGCCTTTGGTGGACGAAAGCAAAACGCAAAGTGAATCCTATTTAAAGCAAATCCAAACCGAATTGTTTACCAAACTTCCGTTTTATGAAGGCTTGTTGTACAACAAAAAAACCGGTGCGATTCGCTCTGCCATTTACCTCGACAAAAAAATTGTCAATACCAAAGCCCGTAAAGATTATGTCTTAAACGATTTAATTCCGGCCATAGAAAAATTTAAAAAAGCCACCAACATTGATCTTCACACTTCGGGCATGCCATACATTCGAACGTTGAATGCCAAAACGATTATTGACGAAATCGGTTTGTTTATTGGTGCGGCTTTACTGATTACTTCGCTGATTTTCTTCTATTTTTTCCGTTCGTTCCGCGCCACGATGATTTCTTTAATTGTGGTGATTATCGGCGTTATGTGGTCTTTCGGAATCATGGGTGCTTTGGGTTATGAAATCACAGTTTTAACCGCATTGGTGCCAACCTTAGTCATCGTAATCGGCATCCCGAATTGTATTTTCTTTATCAACAAATACCATCAGGAATACCACAAGCATTCCAATAAAGCGAAAGCTTTACAACGTGTAATCACCAAAACCGGAACGGCCACTTTAATGACCAATATCACCACTGCGGTTGGTTTTGCCACTTTTATTGCTACGAATAATGTTTTGCTGAGAGAATTTGGAGTGGTAACCACGATTAACATCTTGGCGATTTACACACTAAGTCTATTGCTGATTCCTATATTCTTCAGTTATATTCCTTCGCCAATACCAAGACATTTAGGGCATTTAGAAAGAGAATCGCTGACCTCTTTTTTACAATGGATAATCCGCACCGTAAAATACAATCGTTTGGGAGTTTACATTACTTCGATTTGCTTATTGGTTTTCGGGATTATCGGAATCGGCAAAATTAAAGTTTCGGGTAGCATCATTGAAGACATGCCTAAGAATACGGCTTTTTATGATGACATTCGTTTCTTTGAAAAAGAATTCGACGGCGTAATGCCTTTGGAAATCATGATTGATACCAAAAAGAAAAACGGCGCCATGAAACTCACCACCTTGAGAAGAATGGAAGATTTGGAACAAACTATCATGGATATTCCTGAGCTTTCCAAACCGCTGTCTATAGTAAACATTGCTAAAAGTTTTAACCAAGCTTATTACAACGGCAATCCCGATTTTTATGTCTTGCCTTCGCCTAATGAGGAGATGTTTTTATTGCCTTATATCAAAAATTCCCTCAAAAAATCAAAAGACAACCAGCTGAAAAGTTATATTTCTTCGGATGGAAGCGTAGCGAGAATGACCACTTTCATCAAAGACGAAAACGGTGAGAGAATGGAAGCTATTGAAGCGCATATTCGCAATAAAGTGGACAAACTTTTCCCTTCAGAACGCTACGAAGTTATCATCACCGGAAAGCCATCGGTGTTCCAAAAAGGAACGAAATATTTGTTAGACAACTTGCTGTCATCATTACTGTTTGCCTTCTTCCTAACCGGCGGATTGGTAGCCATCATGTTCCGTTCGTTTAAAATGGTGTTGGTTTCGATTATACCGAATTTACTGCCTTTGTTAATGACCGCAGGATTGATGGGCTTTTTGGGCATTCCTTTGAAACCGTCGACTTTATTAGTATTCGGAATTGCTTTCGGTATGTCGGTCGATGACACTTTGCGTTTCTTAGCACAATACCGATTGGAATTGTCGCGCAACGATTGGAAAATAAAGAAATCGGTATTTGCCACTTTTGACGATGCCGGAATCAGTATGTTCTACACTTCGATAGTCTTGTTCTGCGGATTCTCGGTATTTATGTTGTCGAGTTTTGGCGGAACCGTGGCGCTCGGCGGATTGGTGGCTTTGACCCTTTCTTTCGGGATGTTATCGAATTTGGTTTTGTTGCCGTCTTTAGTGCTCTCGCTAAACAAAACTTTGGCCAACCAACAAGAATTGCCTGAACCTACTATCGACATCTTAGAACATACCGATGAAGAAATCGACGAGTTAGAAAAAAACAATAAATAATTTATATTTGCGTTTAGATTATATAAAATCTGATTATTTACAATTTAATATCTGATATTTAAATGAAACATTCAAAAGTTAAAGACTTACTGAGCAGCGAGCAAACGAACTATGAAGTAACCGTAAAAGGTTGGGTAAGAACTTTTAGAAACAATCAATTTATCGCGTTGAACGATGGTTCAACTATTCATAATTTGCAATGTGTAGTCGATTTTGAAAACACCCCGGAAGAAACATTAAAAAGAATCAATACCGGAACGGCTGTGGCTTTGACCGGGAAATTGGTAGAAAGCCAAGGCGCCGGACAAAAATATGAAATCCAAGTAGCCCAATTGGAAATCCTTGGTGATTGTGATGCGGAGAAATTCCCAATGCAACCCAAGAAACACTCTTTGGAATTTTTAAGAGAAAATGCGCATTTGCGTGTTAGAACCAATGCGTTCGGAGCGATTATGCGTGTGCGTTCGGTTTTGGCTCATGCCGTGCATACTTATTTTCAGGAAAGAGGATTTGTTTACGTAAATACACCTGTAATTACCGGTGCCGATGCAGAAGGCGCGGGCGAAATGTTCCAAGTGACTTCTTTGCCGCTCGACAGTCTGCCAAGAACCGAAGACGGACGAATTGATTACAAAAAAGATTTCTTCGGAAAACATACCAACCTTACCGTTTCCGGACAATTGGAAGGCGAAACTTTTGCGATGGCTTTAGGCCAGATTTATACTTTCGGACCAACCTTCCGTGCGGAAAATTCGAATACTTCTCGTCACTTAGCCGAGTTTTGGATGATTGAGCCGGAAGTAGCGTTCAATGATTTGGTTGACAACATGGATTTGGCAGAAGACTTCATCAAATTTGTAATCAACTATGCCGTAGAAAGATGTGCCGATGATTTGAAATTCTTAGAAGGAAGATTATTAGACGAGGAAAAACAAAAACCACAAGCAGAACGCAGCGAAATGGCTTTGTTAGAGAAATTGAACTTCGTATTGAACAATGATTTCAAACGCGTTTCTTATACAGAGGCCATCGATATTTTAAGAGATTCTACTCCGAATAAAAAGAAGAAATTCCAATATTTAATCGAAGAATGGGGTGCCGATTTACAATCGGAACACGAACGTTTCTTGGTGGAAAAACATTTCAAATGTCCGGTAATTCTATTTGATTATCCGGCAAAAATCAAAGCCTTCTACATGCGTTTGAATGACAATACCGAACCGGGTAAAGAAACCGTTCGCGCGATGGATATTTTATTCCCGGGCATTGGGGAAATCGTTGGCGGTTCGCAAAGAGAAGAGCGCTACGATGTGTTAGTCGAAAAAATGAAAGCCATCGGTATCGATGAAGAAGAATTGTGGTGGTACTTAGACACACGTCGATTTGGTTCGGCTGTACACTCCGGATTCGGATTAGGATTTGAAAGATTGGTGCTTTTCGTAACGGGAATGACCAATATCAGAGACGTAATTCCGTTCCCGAGAACGCCGCAAAATGCAGAATTTTAATGGTTTAATATTGTTCAACGTGGTTTAATTTGGTTTAAAATAATTAACCAACAACATTAAACCATTTAAACTTTTAAACTTTTTTAAACAATTACAAATGTTAAAACAATTTCTAAATCTCAAACTCTCTCAAAAATTATCTCCACAGCAAATTCAGCTGATGAAGTTAATTCAGTTGCCTACGCAAGCTTTTGAACAAAGGTTGAAAGAGGAATTGGTCGAAAATCCGGCTTTGGAAAGCGGTAAAGACGAGGAAGAATTGTATGAGAAAGATGAGTTTGACAACAATGACGATTACGACGAATTTGATGACAATGACAGCATTGAAGCAGACGAAATCAACATCGACGAATATTTAAGCGACGACGAAACACCTGAATATAAATTACAAGCCAACAACTACAGCGACGACGATGACGACCGCGAAATGCCCTTTGCGGCACCGGTGAGTTTTCATCAGGATTTAATCAATCAGTTAAATACTTTTATCCTAACGGATGAGCAACGTGAGATTGCCGAGTTTTTGGTTGGAAGTATCGATGATGACGGTTATTTGCGAAGAAGTATTCCTGATATGGTCGATGACATGGCCTTTACCCAAGGCATTTATACCGATGAAAAAGTGGTGGAAAAAATCCTTCACATCATCCACGAATTGGAACCGGCCGGCGTTGGCGCGCGTGACTTGCAAGAATGTTTGTTGTTGCAATTAAAGCACAAAACACCTACAGAATATGTCGAATTGGCGATTGATATCATCGAAAATCAATTTGATGCCTTCACTAAAAAACACTACGAAAAGTTACTTCAGAAATACGAAATTACCCAAGACCGCTTAAAGAAAGCTATTGAAGAAATTGAAAAACTTAACCCAAAACCGGGCGGTTCTTTTGACAGCAGTAGTCGTGTGGTAGAACAAATTGTGCCCGATTTTGCTATTCGAATTGTAGACGGAGAATTGGAACTGACTTTAAACGGCAGAAATGCGCCAACATTGCATGTTTCCAAAGATTATCAGGAAATGTTGCAGACCTATAAAGACTCGCGTGACAAATCACACCAACAGAAAGATGCGGTGCAGTTTATCAAACAAAAATTAGATTCTGCCAAATGGTTTATTGATGCGATTCGCCAACGTCAGGAAACACTTTTTGTGACGATGAATGCTATCATGCATTTTCAACAGGAATACTTTTTAGACGGCGAAGAAACCAAACTCAAACCGATGATTTTGAAAGACATAGCTGATATGGTTGGATTGGATATTTCTACGGTTTCTCGTGTGGCGAACAGTAAATATGTCGACACGCCTTATGGCACTAAATTGATTAAAGAATTCTTTTCGGAAGCGATGAAAAACGACCAAGGTGAAGATGTTTCTACTTTGGAAATCAAAAAAATTCTGAAGACTGTCATCGAAGAAGAAGACAAAACCAAACCGCTTCCGGATGATCAGTTGGCGGATATTTTAAAGGAAAAAGGCTATCCGATTGCCCGAAGAACGATTGCTAAATACCGAGAATTATTAGACATTCCGGTGGCGAGAATGAGGAAGAAAATTTAGGGATTACTTTTTTGCTTGTAGCCTATTGCTTTTCTGGGCTTTTCATTCTCTTTTTTATCAATTAACTCGTCCAGATAATTAAAAACGAGTTCAATATTTTTACTGTGATTGGTCAGTTTCTTTTTGATTTCTTCAATTTCTGATTTGAGCGTTAAAGTATCCGAAAGCACTGCTCTGATTTTAGTAAATACGCGAATAATTTGAATATTTACTTTTATAGCTGTTGGACTATTCAAGACACTCGACAACATGGCTACTCCTTGTTCGGTAAAGGCCATGGGAAAATATTTTGAATGTTCTCCTCTTTTTAAGGTGCCAATTTGGCTCCTTAAAATTTCATACTCGTTTTGCGTTAATTCAAACATAAAATCTTCCGGAAATCTTTCGATATTTCTTTTTACTTGCCGTTTTAGCTGTTTTGTTTCTACATTGTACAGTTCGGCTAAATCTTTGTCCAGCATCACTTTTTGTTGCCTTACAACATAAATTTTGCTGTTTATAATTTCGTCTGTCACTAGAATTTTATCATTCATAAAATGTTTTTTAACTTCAAACGAATCAAATATAAATATTTTCTTTCAAATAAATAATTTTGATTGTTTACATTTGTGGTTCAACAGTTACACTTTGAAAAAATTCCTTCCTTTTTTTTCGTATGCCTTCCATCCTATTTTTGTTCCGCTTTTAGGGACTGTTTTTTATGTGTTGTTAGACAATAAGCATTTTACGTTGCCGCAATACCTGATTTTGTTTTTGCAAATTATCATCATTACCTTTTTACTGCCAATTGCTTTTTTTTACCTACTGAGAACCTTTGGAAAAATAGACAGCATCATGCTTTCTGATATTTCACATCGCAAAATCCCCTTAATACTCCATATCGCTTTGCTTTCTATTTTGATTCAAAAAAGCATTACTATTGATCGGTTTCCGGCTTTGTACTTTTTCTTTTTGGGTGGAATCATGAGTGCAGTTTTTGCCTTTTTACTGTTGTATGCCAAAATAAAAGCCAGTATTCATATGATTGGTATCAGTGCCTTGACTGTTTTCATCTTTGGTCTCAGCCTTAAAAACGAAATCAACACTATCAATCTGATGGCTTTTTTTGTAATTCTAAATGGTTTGGTCGCTTCCTCAAGACTGGTTATGAAAGCCCATACCCAAAAAGAATTGTTGATTGGCTTTTTGTGTGGATTGTTGCCGCAATTAGGATTGCTTTATGTTTGGCTATAAAATATAAAACATAATACCAAACTTAGCCGTATTCATGTCGATTGTTTGCCCGTCTATTTTTGCAGAGGATTTGAATAAAGGGTTGAGACCATAATAAGCATAAATATTCCAAGTATTCCAACCGGTTGTTAAGTATACCCCGTATTGTAAATCATTTAAATCTTTTATATTGGTTTGCCCAACATTTCCTTGAGAAGATTCCAGTTTGTAACGGTCATAAAAAAGATAACTTACTTTTACCCCCAAATGAACTCGCCAAAACTTATGACTTTCCGGAGTGGCATTTCTCCAGCGGAATTCAATCGGTAAGTCTGCATAGTGCAGAGACAATTTATTTTTAGTAAAAGTAATATTCTCAGGGTCTAATATGCTATAAGTGGTTTCATTACCCACATCTATAATGCCCAAATTATCATTGTATACCGCTAAGGAATATCCCAATCCGGCTGCTATCGAAACGGTTCGCTTCTTATTCAAAGGCATATCGCGCAAAAACCCCAAAGACAGCCCGGGAGAAAGCTTGTTCTGTTTCAAGCCGTCCGGTTTTTTCTGTAAGGTATTGTAGGTGAAATTCAAGTAAAATTGGTCTTCTCTGAAAAGGGAATCCGGTGCATCAAAATCTTTGGCAACATCTTGTGCAAGACTGCTCATTGTCATCAATAAAACCGAAATGAGGAGTTTGATTCTCATAAAACTAAGGTTTGAAATCCTATAGGCGAATGTACATCATTTCAGTTGATTAAACAAAATGTAATGGATTACCTGCGGTGATCCCTTTTTTAGGGAATCTTGAACGATAAAAGCCTAGCCTTTTTCAAAGGCTACTTTATTTTTCTGAAAAAACAGAAAGTAAACTTTCTTTGGGATTACCTGCGGTGATCCCTTTTGGGGAATCTTGAGCGATAAAAGCCTAGTCCTTTGCAAAGGCTACTTTATTTTTCTGCAAAAATCGGAAAGTAAACTTTCTTTGGGATTACCTGCGGTGATCCCTTTTTTGGGGAATCTTG
>NZ_CAMLRU010000036.1 GCF_946482535.1 uncultured Flavobacterium sp. | reverse complement strand
AAAATCATCCGCTTGTTCAAAACCTAAATTACTGTAATGATTCGCCACCATTTCGTTTTTAGCCGTCGGAATGTATTCGCCTTTGAGTGTACCGAAACCTTTTTGGTTACAAAAGTCGACTATCGTATTCAATACAAAATTTTCCATGCTGCGTTTGAGTACGCGACAGCTCATGAACCAAGTATCAATGAAAGCCGTTTGTTCGCTTTCTTTATTCAGAATAATGACGCATATCAAACCGTTATCGCCATATTTATCTTCCAACGTAAAGGTAAAAGTAAAGTGGTTTTCTGAAGCCGCCATTTTTTCAATATCGGCATCGGTGTAGCGAACGGTTCTTAAATTGAATTGGTTCGAGCGTTGCGACAATTGCGCTACTCTGGGTTGGTTGAATTTATTAAAGGGTTCCACAAGTGAAACCATATTCAGGCTTTGTAAAAACTCTTCTTCGTTGGTGAATTTCTGCTGCACTTTGGCTCTTTGCGCTTCAATTTGGTACATTTTGGTACGTTCCGAATCTTCTTCGGAAAAGGAAACGGTTTCAAACAAATTCAAAGTGTACAAATATTCCAAGTATTCCGCCGGATCTTCGGGTAATTCGGGCACGGTGACTTCGGGTAAATTTTCACGAACAATATTGCGTTCAAACGGATTATCATCCAAAAAAACCATACTGTCAAACCCTATATTTAAGATGCTTTGGATGTATCGAATGTTATCGGCTTTGTTTTCCCAATTGGCCACAAAAACTGAAATATCTTCCAGTCGCAACACCATATCGGGATGTTTTTCAAATGGCTCTTTGGCAACCGATTCGGTGTTTTTACTGCAAACGGCGACAATGATACCACGGTTTTTCAATTTTTTAATCCAATATTGAAATTCCGAAAACGCTTTACCGATACCCAAACTGCCAATTTGAATATTTTCGAGGCCATCGTCACCAATAATGCCGCCCCAAGTGGTGTTGTCTAAATCGAGAATCACACATTTTTTGAATTTGCCGTGAAGCGATTCTACGATGTCTAATGTTCGAGAAGCTACGATTGGCAAGGCATCCAGACTCAAAACCATTTCGGTATTGACGTATATAGAGCTTTGAAAAAAATTGGCTTTCCCGATTTGATTCTGTATCGAAGACAAATCACACAAATAGAAATTCGGATGTTGTGTCGCAAACTGCATCAATTCAAAGTTCAGTTTTCGCAGTTGGAACAAAAAGGAAGCCTCGATTTTTTGAGCATAATTCCCAAAAACCGCATCGTCAATTTCGTTGTAATTGTAATAAATGATTTTGCAATTCAGCTGTGAAGTTAGGGTGGAAGTCATAAAGCCAATCGCTTCCAACTCTTCTGAAGCCAATGCAGCACGTGCTTCCGGCTTTAATTTGTTGTATTTGGATAATAATTTATGCGAGGATTGAAAGATCAAAACCAGTTCGGGTTGGAATTCATACAATTCCGATTCCGGGTCGTTGATTTGGAGATTAATTTGATCAAAATCGGCTTCCCAAATCTGCAAATCAAAACCTTTGTCATAGCCTAAACCTCTGATGGCTTGCGTTAGGAATTGCGTAGCCGTATCGCCTAAAACCGCTAGCTTGATGGGTTTTAGTGAAGAAAAATCTTGTTTCAGGTTTTTTTTCAGCTGTTGGAAAGTCTTCATGGTTTATTTATTCCACTTCGGTGGCAAACTGTGAATCGTATAAATTTTTATAGTATCCTTTTTCTTTGGTCACCAATTCTTGATGTGTGCCTTCTTCCACGATTTGCCCTTTGTCCATCACAATGATTTTGTCGGCATTCATAATAGTGGCCAAACGGTGTGCGATGATAATGGAAGTTCGGCCTTGGGTGATTCTCTCCGTGGCTTTTTGAATTAATTCTTCGCTGTAAGTATCAATAGAAGAAGTCGCTTCGTCTAAAATTAAAATACTCGGATTGCTCACATAAGCTCTCAAAAAAGCAATCAATTGGCGTTGGCCCGAAGACAACATCACACCGCGTTCTTTAACATCATATTCATAACCGCCCGGAAGGGTTTTGATGAATTTGTGTACGCCGATTTTTTTAGCCGCTTCAATAACCTCTTCTCTTGAAATATTCGGATTGTTGAGCGTGATATTGTTGTGAATGGTATCGGCAAAAAGGAACACATCTTGTAAAACGATGGCAATTTGTTGGCGCAGACTTTCCAATTCAAAATCGTTGATGTTTTGGTCATCGACATAAATCGTACCCGAATTGATTTCGTAAAATCGATTGAGCAAATTGATAATCGTTGATTTTCCGGCACCGGTTGCACCAACAATAGCAATGGTTTCTCCGGCTTTGACCGTAAGATTGATGCCCTTCAAGACTTCTTCTTTGTCATTGTAGCCAAAGCGAACGTTTTCAAAACGAATATTGCCTTTAAAATGTGAAGCCACTTCGGTTCCGTTTTCTTGTACGTCTTTGTCGCTGTCTAAAATATCAAAAACACGGTTGGCGGCTATCATTCCCATTTGCATCTCGTTGAATTTATCCGCAATTTGGCGCAACGGGTTGAATAACATACCGATGAACATCGTATAAGAAAACAAATCGCCAAAGGTGGTAAATTTATCACCATCTAAAATATGAAAACCACCGTAAAGCACTACGGCGCCTAAGGTAAGCGACGAAATAATATCGGCTATAGGGAAGAAGATGGAGTTGTAGAGAATGGTTTTAATCCAAGCTTTGTTGTGTTTTTGGTTGATTTCTTTGAACTTCTCATACTCAATTTGTTCGCGATTGAAAAGCTGCACGATTTTCATTCCCGTAACGCGTTCTTGTACAAACGTATTCATATTGGCCACTTGATTGCGCACTTCTTCAAAAGCGACTTGCATTTTTCGTTGGAAGATTCGGGTGATGTACACCAAAACCGGCATCGCCAGGATTACAATCCAGGTTAGGCGCCAGTTCATGTAAAACATAAAAAACAACACCACTACCATTTTCAGCATGTCACTGATAATCATGAATAAACCTTGGCTGAAGATACGGGCAATTTGTTCAATATCAGAAACCGAACGCGTTACCAATTGTCCCACAGGCGCATGGTCAAAATATTTCATTCTGAAACTCAGCATGTGTTTGAACAACTTGGTGCGGATGTCTTTGATGATGTCTTGTCCGAGCCAGTTGGCCCAATATACAAAGTAAAATTGGGACAAAGTTTCCAAAAGCAATACAACGCCCATGATGGTCACGTAAAACAAGAGTCCGTGTTCGTCTTTAGGTTTGATGTATTCGTCTACAGTTTGCTTCAACAAATAGGGGCGAAGTGCGGCAAATACCGAAAGCGAAACGGCAAATAAAATCACCCCGTAAAACCTTGCTTTATAAGGTTTGGTGTATTTTAAAATGCGTTTGAATAAATTGGTGTCGAATGCTTTTGCCTGCATATTATTTTATATAGTCGTAATCAATTTGGGTTAGGTATAAACCATGCGCAGGCGCTGAAAATCCGGCTTTGCCACGGTCTTTGCTTTCAATTATTTTTTCAAAATCGGTTAAATCTATTTTGCCTAAACCGACATTAATCATGGTGCCTACAATGGCGCGAACCATGTTGCGCAGAAATCGGTCGGCGGCTATGGTAAACACCAGTTTGTTTCCGTTTTGTTGCCAATGTGCTTCAAAAATAACACAATTAAACGTTCTGACATCGGAATGGGTTTTAGAAAAACATTCGAAGTCGTTGTGTTTGAAAAGAATTTGGCAAGCTTCGTTCATTTTGGCCACATCCAGAGGCAATTGGTGCAACCAACTCCCATCGGTTTCAAAAGCATCTTTGAAAGTATGAATGTGATATTCATAAGTTCTTTTGGTGGCGTCAAAGCGGGCATGGGCATCGTCGTGGACATTAATTAAGTTAAAAACTACTATGTCTTTGGGCAGAAACGAATTGAGTTTGTTGACTAATTTCGGACCATCGATTTCCGTTTCAAAGTCGAAGTGCGCATACATTTTTTTGGCATGAACACCAGTATCAGTGCGACCGGCACCTACGATATCAATTTCTTTTTTTAATAATACGGATAGCGCTTTATTCAAGGTTTCTTGAACGGAGGCAGCATCGGGTTGGTATTGCCAGCCGTGGTAATGGGTTCCTTTATAAGCTAATTCGATAAAATATCTCAAACTTTTAGTTGCTTAGTTTCTGAGGCGCTAAGGTACAAAGGAATTTAAAATTCATCTTTAAAGTTTTCATAATTTCATTGATTATATTTGTCACCTGAGAACCTTAGTGTCTTAGCACCTTAGTACCTTTTACCTTGAAAAAAATTCTGCTCCTTTCTGATACGCACAGTCATATTGATGAAGCTATTTTAAAATATGTCCGACAAGCTGATGAAGTATGGCATGCCGGAGATATAGGCGATTTGAAAGTTACCGATACGATTAAAGCTTTAAAGCCGTTGCGTTGTGTTTACGGTAATATCGATGATGACAAAGCGCGTATGGAATTTCCGCTAAATAATCGATTTTTTTGTGAAGGTGTTGATGTTTGGATTACGCATATTGGCGGTTATCCGGGGAAATACAACCAGTCTATTCAAAGTGAGATACAAAGCAATCCGCCTAAGTTGTTTATTTGCGGGCATTCGCATATTTTAAAAGTGCAGTTTGACAAGCAATTGAATTTGTTGCACATGAATCCGGGTGCTTGTGGGATTTATGGCTTTCATCAAGTAAGAACGATGTTAAGGTTTGAGATTGAAGGCGATAAGATTCAGAATTTGGAAATCATTGAATTAGGAAAAAAGTAGTGATTGCGTTAGTGATTGGAGCGACTACCGTGTAGTGCGGAAAGCGCGGCCCGAAGGGAAACGCCCAAAAAATAAAAAACCCGAATCCAAGGACTCGGGTTTTTCGCAGCACTAAAAAACTAAGTTTATAGGTTTATCGCAATCGATCCACAGATTTTACGAGATCTTCATCCTTTTTGATGGCTTTGTTGGCCAAAACCAAAAGTACGATAGAAAAAATAGGTAAGAACATCCCAACACCTTTCTCAGAAATAGCTGTTTCTCCAGATGCCGTTAGTGTTCGATAAACCAATAATCCTAATAAAATTAAATTCAATATCATATTCAATCTGCCCATGACAAATTGTTGTTGTCTTTTTGCGTGAGATAAAATGCTTAATAAGGACAATGTACTGCTCAAACCGAATAGCGCTGTGTAAGCAATATCCATCATAAAATAGAATGATTTACCGCTTGCATCAGTCCATAACGGAAACGCGAAAGGTAAAACACCTGTAACAATTAGGCTGCCTAGTAAATAATAAGTCTGTACTCTGAACATAATTCTCAAAAAATGTTGGACAAAAATATAGTTTCTTTTTTTAAAATACTATTGCATGGTAAATTTTTATTTGTATTATTGCATGACAAATCCGCAAGTACTTCATTTTCGGACTTTTCTATACCAATATTTTTCTACCCACATTTATAGTATTTTCCATATCCAATTTTAATCAAATTAATATCGATGTTTGATATTTCCGCCTTAAAAGAAATGAAGCTTTCTGAGCTTCAAGAGATTGCCAAGTTGGCAAAAACCATTAAAGTTACCGGGGCCAAAAAAGACACGCTGATTGCGCAAATTTTGGAACACCAAGAGAAGGCTGTTGCCGAAGAAGCAAAGCCCCAAAAACAAGAGAAAACAGAAGAAACCAAAACCAAAAGAGTCCGAATTCAACCAGAAGTAAGCAAAACGGCTCAAACTGTCCAAAGTGATTTGTTTACGGAAACTAAAACAGAAGAGGTCAAATCAGAAGAGAGCAAACCGGCTTTTCAAAGTAAAAAAGAAAAGTTTAAAAAACCTTTCGACAAAAATAAAAAGAATACTCAAGAAATAGTTTCTGAAGCGCCTATTGAAGTGGAAACAGAGATTATTGAAGCGCCAACCACAGAAGAAACAGAAACCACCACCAATCCTACTGCCGAAACCAACCGAGAGCCGAAACACAAACACCAACTCGAGCCAAAGGCGAACAGGGCGGAGCCAAACGGCAATGGCAACGGAAACCACAACAACCCCAATTTTAAAGGTAAAAAGCAAAGTAACTTTCGCGATGCCGACTATGAATTTGACGGTATTATAGAAAGCGAAGGCGTTTTAGAAATGATGCCCGACGGTTATGGTTTCTTGCGTTCTTCCGATTACAACTATTTGGCTTCTCCGGATGATATTTATTTGTCTACTTCTCAAATCAGATTGTTTGGTTTGAAAACCGGTGATACGGTAAAAGGAGTGGTGCGACCGCCAAAAGAAGGAGAGAAATTCTTCCCTTTGGTAAAAGTTTTAAAAATTAACGGTCATGACCCGCAAGTGGTGCGCGACCGAGTGTCATTTGAGCATTTGACGCCGATTTTCCCTAAAGAAAAATTCAACATAGCCGATAAACAAGCCAGTGTTTCTACCAGAGTAATCGATTTGTTTTCGCCAATAGGTAAAGGACAGCGAGGTATGATTGTGGCCCAACCAAAAACCGGTAAGACGATGTTGTTAAAAGACATTGCCAATGCCATTGCAGCCAATCATCCTGAAGTTTATTTAATAGTATTGCTAATTGACGAACGTCCGGAAGAGGTAACCGATATGCAACGCAGTGTGCGTGGTGAAGTGATTGCTTCTACCTTCGACAGAGAACCATCGGAACACGTGAAAATTGCCAATATTGTATTGGAAAAATCCAAGCGTTTGGTAGAATGTGGTCACGATGTGGTGATTTTGTTGGATTCTATTACGCGTTTGGCCAGAGCTTATAACACGGTACAACCGGCATCCGGAAAAGTATTATCGGGTGGAGTTGATGCCAATGCGTTACAAAAACCTAAGCGTTTCTTCGGAGCGGCTCGTAATGTAGAAAACGGAGGTTCATTAAGTATCATTGCTACAGCCTTAACCGAAACCGGTTCGAAAATGGACGAAGTAATCTTCGAGGAATTTAAAGGTACCGGTAACATGGAGTTACAATTGGACAGAAAAATTGCCAACCGCAGAATATTCCCGGCTATCGATTTGACTTCTTCCAGCACGCGTCGTGATGATTTATTGTTAGACGAAAAAACACTCCAAAGAATGTGGATTCTTCGCAAGTTCTTAGCCGATATGAATCCGGTAGAAGCGATGGATACCATCAATGATAAGATTAAGAAAACCCGAAATAATGATGAGTTCTTAATTTCGATGAATGATTAATTAGGATGGAATTTTCTAAAAATACAGGAGTAAGGTCGTTGAATTATTTTTCAGTGGCCTTATTTTTTTTATTCTTGGTTTCTTGTGCGACTCAGGATGCTTCAAATTCTGCTTACAATATTTCAGGAACGGTTTATAACTATTATAATTTTGGTATTCCTAATATCAAAGTGTATTATAATGATGTGGATTTTGTAGTGACTGATGCTCAGGGGAAGTTTCAAATTGATGCAGTGAATAGTGAAGTCAACTTAATACCACAAGATCCATCCTATACCTTTACGCCCAACACCATAACAATAACGGAAGAAAGCAACGGACTCTCTTTTTATGGCGCACCGGTTACCGCTGAAACACCAAATTCTGCAGCGGTTTACCAATGGTTTAGCCAAATGCAATTGGCCAATGGACTGATCGAAAGTACCGAAAACGGCAACATTGTCTCTCTTTATGACAATGCTTTAGCGGCTATGGTTTTTATCGCCAAAGACGACCGAATCAAGGCCGAAAAAATCTTCAATTATTTTAACAGTCGTATTTCAAATGAACTGAATGCAGGAACCGGTGGTTTTGCCCAATTTAGAAATGCTGACGGCATTCCAAGCGGTCCAAGATGGATGGGCGATAATTGTTGGCTTTTGATTGCCTTGAATAATTACGCAGCCAAATACAACAGTGCTGCCTACAGTAATTTGCAAACTCATTTATCAGCATGGATCAGATCACTTCAAAATCCGAATGGCAGTTTGAATGCCGGCTATGATGACAATGGCTTAATAAACATTCAGGTAACAGAAGGAATGATAGATGCTTACAACGCTATTTTGGGTTATGATACTTTTCATAGTAAATTGTTAGTTTTTTTAGAACAAGACCGATGGGTAGCATCCAACCAATTGTTATTAGCTTATCCGAATAATTTTTACGAATATGCATTAGATAATTTCTCATGGGGCTATTGCGCCTTTGAGGATTTCCCCAACAGTACTTTTCAAAGCAGTGTTACCCTTTTTCGAACCACTAAAACAGCAACGGCAACAGGTCAAAGCATCACGGGTTTTTGTTTTGATATAGATCGAGACACTGTTTGGTTCGAAGGAACCGGTGAAATGATTGTGGCCTATCAAAAAGCAGGGATGATTTCCCAAGCGAACTACTATCTGGCAGAAATGGAAAAAGGATTGGTTAATAGCAGTTTGTATCCCAATGCGAAAGGAATTCCTTATGCTACCAATATAGGGACAGGATATGGAGCCGGTCTGTTATGGTCCGGAGCTGATACCAAACCTTATGTATCGTCAAGTGCCTGGTATCTTTTTGGGGTACTTCATTTTGATCCAATGGCTGTGGGCTACCCCAAAAACTGTCCGGCATCGGATAGATTTTGGATGGATTAATAGATTCTATTTGTTATTCGTTGAGGACAATTTTTTTGGCACACGCTTTGTAAAGTTTTCTTAAGATTGGCTTAAGAACCCCAATTTGTACTCTTATGAAAACTACTCGTACCCTTCGTTTGCTGTCCTTGTTTGGCTTTTTAGTATTGTTTGCTCCTTTTTATGATGCTTGTGACGGAAAGCATTTTTTTAGTAAAGTTCCGGAGAAAAATATTGTGATAGAAAAATCTGTTCAAGAAAAACTATATGATGTTGTAGTCGATGAAGAGTCTTTTACAGCAATCGAAATTGCGGGAACATCTTTGAACGGGCGATTTAATGAAATGATTGATGAGATGATTCGCGTTTGCAAAGAAAAAGATTGGAAAAACCTTTCTGTATTTGTATCGATCATTTTTGATTTCATTGTTTTAATTTCTTTAATACTAATCATTTTGTCATTCACTAAAAGATTGAGGCTTGTGAACAAATTAGCTTTGGTGAATAGCGCTCTGGCTCTAATAACTTTGTTATACATTATAATCTTGGAAAGCTCCTTCGAACATATCCGCCAAATCAAATGGGGTTACTACGCTTTCATTATTACCAATCTTCTTCTTTATTATCATTCCAAACCTAATAAAATCAAGACATAACTTCCAACTCCCAACTTCCAACTCCCAACTCAAAATGTCATCTTGTCAGCCTGATTTATTCTAAAACTGACAATTTATTCCTAATGACCGCTTGGCACAATCCTTGTCATTCTCGAAACCGTACAACACAACGTACTATTCACTCGTAGAGGAATAATCAAAAAATAAATTAAAAGGAGAACATAAAAATGGGAAAAATTATTGGTATCGACTTAGGTACAACCAACTCTTGTGTGGCCGTTATGGAAGGTGGAGAACCAGTTGTAATTGCTAACGCAGAGGGTAAGAGAACAACACCGTCTGTAATTGCTTTTGTAGAAGGTGGCGAAATTAAAGTAGGGGATCCTGCTAAAAGACAAGCAGTGACTAACCCAACCAAAACCATAGCGTCTATCAAACGTTTTATGGGAAACAAGTATACAGAAAGTGCTAAAGAAGCCTCAACTGTAGCTTACAAAGTAGTAAAAGGTGACAACGACACGCCACGTGTAGACATTGATGGCAGATTGTACACCCCACAAGAATTGTCAGCGATGACGCTTCAAAAAATGAAAAAAACAGCCGAAGATTATTTAGGTCATGCGGTTACCGAAGCCGTGATTACAGTTCCGGCATACTTTAACGATGCACAACGTCAGGCAACCAAAGAAGCCGGGGAAATTGCAGGGCTTAAAGTAATGCGTATCATCAATGAGCCAACAGCAGCAGCTTTAGCTTACGGATTGGATAAAGCCGGTAAAGACCAAAAAATTGCCGTATACGATTTAGGTGGTGGTACTTTTGATATCTCTGTCCTTGAATTAGGAGACGGCGTTTTCGAAGTATTGTCAACCAACGGTGATACTCACTTAGGGGGTGACGACTTCGACCAAGTAATCATTGATTGGATGGCTAACGAATTTAATAGCGAAGAAGGTGTTGATTTGCGTAAAGATCCAATGGCGTTACAACGTTTGAAAGAAGCCGCTGAGAAAGCAAAAATCGAGTTGTCCTCGTCAACACAAACTGAAATCAATTTGCCTTATGTTACGGCTACCGCTTCAGGTCCGAAACACTTGGTAAAAACATTAACTCGTGCTAAATTCGAGCAATTGGCAGAAAGCTTGGTAAAACGTTCGATGGAACCGGTTGCTAAAGCTTTGAAAGATGCCGGTCTATCAACTTCAGATATCGACGAAGTAATCTTGGTTGGTGGTTCTACCAGAATCCCGGTAATCCAAGAACAAGTAGAGAAATTCTTCGGCAAAAAACCATCCAAAGGAGTAAATCCGGATGAAGTAGTGGCGATTGGTGCTGCGATTCAAGGTGGTGTTTTAACCGGTGATGTAAAAGATGTATTGTTGTTAGACGTTACACCTTTATCATTAGGAATTGAAACCATGGGTAATGTAATGACCAAATTAATCGAGGCCAATACTACCATTCCAACCAAAAAATCACAAGTATTCTCTACGGCCGCTGACAATCAGCCAAGTGTTGAAATCCACGTGATCCAAGGAGAAAGAACCATGGCGGCAGATAACAAAACCATCGGTCGTTTCCACTTAGACGGTATTCCGCCGGCCCCAAGAGGTGTGCCTCAAATTGAAGTAACTTTCGACATCGATGCCAATGGTATCATCAAAGTGTCGGCTACCGATAAAGGAACCGGAAAATCACATGATATTCGTATCGAAGCTTCTTCAGGATTGACTCCGGAAGAAATCGAAAGAATGAAAAAAGATGCTGAAATGAACGCTGAGTCAGACAGACAAGCCAAAGAAAAAGCAGATAAGTTAAACGAGGCTGACAGCATGATTTTCCAAACCGAAAAACAATTGGGTGAATTCGGTGATAAATTATCAGAAGGTAACAAAACCGCTATCCAATCGGCTTTAGACGAGTTGAAAGTGGCTTTCGAATCGAAAGATGTGGCTACCATTCAACCGGCTTTAGACAAAATCAACGAAGCCTGGAAAAATGCTTCTGAAGAAATGTACAAAGCACAAGGAGAAGGTCAAGCGCAAGAAGCCCAACCGCAAGGTGAAGCCCAAGGTGATAATACTCAAGATGTTGAATTCGAAGAAGTAAAATAATTTCAAGAAGCATTGTAAATAAAAAGCCGGACAATCGTCCGGCTTTTTTTATTTCAATACTTCACCTTCCTCTAACGAACTGTTTGGCATCTTCATAATAACAAGCGTGTGGGGAAATGTTATGGCGGCTAAAAAGGAAAAAAACAAGGCGTTGAAAATTTCCTGATCCTTAAAAAGGACATAAAGTAACAATATACCTATTAAAGAAAATATCCAGTAAACAAATGCTGCTTTAAAATAACGGGCAAAGTTTTTCAAGGAATATTGTCCGTACAAAAAAATAATCTGTTCTTTAATAGAAGGTAAACTATGCCACACTATAAAGTAGATGGCAAAGGCCCAAATCAAATTTGAATTTCTGAATATTATGCCAAACAAAATTAAGTAAACAATATTGACTATGATTTCACTTCTAAAACTGGAATTCTTTTTAAACAGCATCAAACTACTCATCAACAGTAAACTTCCAATCGCTGTAAGACAGTAAGCATAGTTGATAAACGGAATGGATTCGTTTATAATTTGCTCAATAATCTTGCTTACTTCCCCTTGATGAAAATAAAATAATAGGAATAGAATAAATAGTCCGTACAATGTTTGAAAAACAACCTCCACTGATATCTTTTTTTGGGTAGTCAGCCTATTCCAATGTTGTTCTCCAAAATGATAGGCACTTATTAAAATGAATAACAGCAAAGCTATTTTCGGCAAACAGTAGAATAATATAATACCTGACGAAACAAAAGCAATATAATAAAACAAGATTTTTTTACCAATACGGGTTGAATTGTTGTTGTTAATTTTTGAAATCAATTGTAAATCATTCGATCCATGTAGTATTCCGAATAAGAAAATGACCACAAATCCGATGGTTTGTTGATAGTTAACTGAAAAATATGTGGTAATCCACAAACCAAAAAAGCTGATAACTATCCCGAAATTGTTATAATTTCTCATTAAAATCCATATTTATTTTGTTTAAAGTTATAAATAAAAACGTTAAACACAATTATTTTTTTTGTTTAATATTTTTTAAGTTTGGTTAAACAAATAACTTTAAAACTTTTTAATCATGACAAATTTTATTTTATCCACTCCGCTTATTGCGAAAATGTTGCCAACTGATTACGTTGGTTTTACCTTCTTTATCGGATGTATGGCTATGATGGCTGCATCCGCTTTTTTCTTTTTATCTCTAAGCCAATTTGACAAGAAATGGCGTGTTTCTGTTCTGGTTTCAGGTTTAATTACTTTTATTGCCGCAGTTCACTATTTCTACATGAGAGATTATTGGGCAAGCTTTTCAGAATCGCCAACATTCTTCCGCTATGTTGACTGGGTATTAACAGTGCCTTTAATGTGTTTGGAATTCTATTTAATTCTAAAAATTGCCGGTGCAAAACAATCTTTACTTTGGAAAATGATTGTTTACTCTTTAGTAATGTTAGTTACAGGTTACTTTGGTGAAGCTGTTGATCCAACCAATGCTTGGCTTTGGGGATTAGTTTCCGGTATTGCTTACTTTGCTATTGTTTATGAAATTTGGATGGGAGAAGCTTCAAAATTAGCTAAAGCCGCCGGAGGTGATGTATTGGCCGCTCACAAAATCTTGTGTTGGTTTGTTTTAGTAGGTTGGGCTATCTATCCTTTAGGATACATGTTAGGTACAGAAGGATGGTACACCGGTATCATTGGAAAAGGTAATGTTGATGTTGCTTACAACATTGCTGATGCAATTAACAAAATTGGTTTCGGTTTGGTAATTTATAACCTAGCCGTTAAATCAACAAAAGAATAGATTTATAAGTTAATTGGTTGGAGCCGTCTTGCTTTTATAGTAAGGCGGCTTTATTATTTAACACGCTTCGAATGGATTATTTTGTATATTCGGTTTCTGTTTAAATCAAAATCTATCCTATGAAAAGAATTGTTTTGTTGGCGTTAGTCGCCTTGTTGAGTGTTACGGCTTACAGTCAGAAAAAGAAGCCTGCTGCCAAGAAACCAACTGTAACAGCTTCAGCATTGGCCAAGGTTGATAATTTGGTGGCCGAAGTCAAAAAAGGCAATTTTCAGCTGACCATTAACGAAAACGGCAAAGAAAAAGACGCCCTAATTGTTAAAGCAACCGACGCTAAATTTGCGCCAACCAATTGCAAGCTGACTGCCTTCACCGCCAACGGAACTAAATTGTATTTACTGACTTGGACCGAAAACGTACAAATCAAAACCCCTAAGAAAACTGAAGACATTACCAATGTGTATTCGGTGGTTTATGAAATTGCCAATAAAAAGCAAGTGTTTTCCAATACACAAACTACCAATCATATTACCGAAATTGTGTCTCTGGGCGGAACAGCAGCCACCGAAACCCAAGAAAAAATCAGAAGAGATGGTTTTGAGTTTATCCTGAATCCCGATGGTTCGGTAACCCAAAAGAGTAAAACCCAACAAAACAAATGGGTTTATGATGCTGCCAAAATGGAATTTGTAAAGAAATAAAAAAAACCTCTCGCCTAAACGAGAGGTTTTTTTTAAACTGCCTTCTGAATTCTTATTCCGTTACCTTAATTTCAAAAGTCTTATTCCAGTTTTTACCGGTTACGAATAAGGTATTGGACGTTTTACGATAGGCAATTCCGTTTAACACTTCGGCTTCTTTGTTGGTTACTTTAGCTCTTAAAGCCGATAGGTCTAACACGGCTTCTACAGCACCGCTCTTAGGATTTATAACGGCTATGGCATCTTTTTGCCAAATGTTACCATAGATTTTTCCGTTTACCCATTCCAATTCATTTACGGCTTTTATCTTGCTGTCGCTGGTGTACACATTAACAAAATCAATCAGTTTATTGGTTTCCGGATCCATGGTCCAAATTTTTTCTGTTCCGTCAGAATGGTAAATCATCTTGCCGTCATTCGTCATGCCCCATCCTTCCACAGGCTTGTCATATTTAAAAGATTTTATCTTTTTCATGGTTTTGGCGTCATACACAAATCCTTCCTGATTTTCCCAAGTCAGTTGGTAAATTTTGTCCTTTACAACCGTAATGCCTTCTCCGAAATATTGGATATCCAGACTCTGTTTTTGATAAGTCTTTCCGATTTTATAATCTACTTTGGCCACATAAGATTTCCCTTTAAGACCGGTACTTTCAATTAAAGTATCGTTGTAAAATTCATAACCTTCCGTAAAAGCATTAACATCGTGGTCATAAGTGTTTACAACGGTGTACTTTAGAAGTTTTGGAGCAACTGCCGCCGCTACTTCAACACGGGTATTGGTTGAAATGGTGTCGCCTTCAAAATAAACAAGGGCTTTGATGTTTTGATAACCCAATTTTCTTCCCTTTAAATCCAAAGTGAATTGGCCGTTGCCTTTAACCGAGCTGACTCTTTCATTATTGGCAAAATAAACCACACTGTCAATGGTTTTGTTTTGGGTATTCAACAAAGTGAAATTTACTTTTTCATCGGCTTTGTAAATCGACTTTAAACTGTTCTCATCAAAGCTGAAATAGCCTTCCTTATCTTTTTGACTATCCCCGCAACTTACTAAGTTTAGGGTTAAAAATGTGGTTATGAATAGATTATGCAGTTTCATGTTTTTCAATATAATTTTCTCTCACAAATATATTTATTATGGTCTTAAAAAATTGCAAAAAAATAAAAAGATTGTATATTTGCAGCGGCAAGTCCTACACGACCAGCTCCTACAAAATCCTCCAGGATGGGAACATAGCAAAGGTATGTGGTTGTAGCGGTGCGATGTAGGTCGCTTGCCATTTTTTTATAAAAAAGAATCCCGTTTGGTTTTTACAGCAAAGCGGGATTTTTTATTTTTACACCCATGACTCTACACTGGCAAATAGTAAAATTCCATCTCAAAGAAACCTTTGCTATTGCTTACGGCAATTACAAATTCAGAGAAGCTTTGATTATCACGCTTCAAAGTCATGGAGAAAAGGGTTATGGCGAATGTACTGCGATTGATTATTACGGAATTAATTTAGCCGATTTTGACATTATTTTATCCAAAGTAAAAGCCCAAATTGAAAACCAAAAAGTCAATCATCCAACCGAGTTTTACACTTTTTTGCTTTCTTTGAATTTACCGAGTTTCCTGCGCTCTGCTTTAGATTGTGCGTATTGGGATTTGTATGGCAAACTCGAAAAGCAGTCTTTTTCATCACTCAATCAAATCCATTACGACCAACTTCCCGAATCTTCGATTACGATTAGTGTGGATTCAGTCGAAAAGCAAATCGAAAAAATAAAACAATCCGCTTGGTCTAATTTTAAAGTCAAGTGCAACCATTTCAGCGAAAGCGATATCAATCAATTGCTGCAACTCGATAAAAATATGGCGTTAGATTCCAACGGCAGTTTTACGCCCGAAGAATGTCTTTGGTTGGAGCATAATCCTTTGGTTGCCCAATTTACTTATTTAGAACAGCCCATGAAAATAGGAGTGGAGCAATATTCAACTTTACATTCGGACAAACATGCCAATTGGATGGCTGATGAAGATTGTCAGGATATATCAGTTTTAAATGATTTGGTGCCGCATTATAAAAGTATCAATATCAAACTGGTCAAATGTGGCGGATTAACACCCGCATTGGAAATGATAGCCGAAGCACGAAAATTAAATTTCAACATCATGATAGGTTGCATGACCGAATCCAGTATCGGCATTTCGGCCGGTGCAGTTTTAGCGCCATTGTGTGATTATGCCGATTTAGACGGTGCCAATTTAATCGCCAACGACATCGCTAAAGGCAGTCAGATTGAAAACGGAAAAATCTTGTTGAGCGAAAAACCCGGTTTAGGAATCAAAATAAACTAATTATCTTTAACCAAAATTAAGACAGATAGATGATAGACGAATAGATGATAGACAGATAAATGTTAGACGAATAGAGTGTAGTTTTTTTTATTGCCACCATCTATTCTCTCTTAGTCTATTATCTATTATCTCTTCGTCTATCATCTATTATCTATCGTCTATCATCTTTTATCTTTAAATAAATGAGCAAAGTAGTTTTAATCACCGGTGGTTCTTCCGGAATTGGCAAAGCCATAGGTGAATTTTTATTTCATAAAGGTTTTACCGTTTACGGAACGAGCCGAAATCCGGAGAAAATCACCAATTCGCTATTTCCTTTAATTGCCTTGGATGTGCGTAATGCGGAAAGCATTCAACATGCGGTGGAGAAAGTGATTGCCATCTCTAAAAGAATAGACGTAGTCATCAACAATGCCGGCGTTGGGATTACCGGACCATTAGAAGAAATTCCGACGACTGAAATCAAAAACAATTTCGAAACCAATTTCTTTGGCCCGATTGAAGTTATCAAAGCCGTTCTACCGCAAATGCGCGAACAAAATTCGGGCTTAATCATCAATATTACTTCCATTGCCGGATATATGGGATTGCCTTATCGCGGTGTCTATTCGGCGTCAAAAGGCGCGTTAGAAATTATCACCGAAGCCATCAGTATGGAAGTCAAATCTTTTGGGATTAATGTGGTCAATGTAGCACCTGGCGATTTTGCGACCAATATTGCGTCGGGAAGATATCATGCTCCGGTTATCAAAGGTTCTGCTTATGAAGCGCCTTATGGCAATACGCTAAAACAAATGAACGAACACGTAGACAGCGGCAGCAATCCCGACGAAATGGCCATGGCGATTTACCAAATTATCAATGACAAGAATCCGAAACTGCATTATAAAGTTGGAGCGTTCATGCAAAAGTTTTCCATCGTTTTGAAAAGGCTTTTACCGGATAGGGTTTATGAGAAGATGTTGATGAATCACTATAAGCTTTGAACAAAGTGACGGAGTAACAAAGTGACGGAGTAACAAAGCTACTAAGAAAAAAAACTTTGCAACTTTGGAACTTTGCCACTTTGAAACTCAAAAATATTGTACTTTTGCACCACAAAATCAGAAACACAACTTTAATACACATAAACATTACACTATGAAATTTTTTATTGACACA
>NZ_CAMLRU010000035.1 GCF_946482535.1 uncultured Flavobacterium sp. | reverse complement strand
ATGCTGCAGGCCGCCACCGGCGAGCGGCCGTCTGCGGTGGGCGACAGCTTCGTCCAGCAGCTCTTTTTTGGCCACCATCATACTCAAAGAATAATTGATGTTTGGTGCAGAAAACATCGAGCGCGCTACTTGTATGGGAATCATAACACGCAAGTCTTGGCTGTTGCCGAATGTTGAACCTTGTTCTTTAATAACGCCTATTACTTTGAACTTTGCCCCACGTATGGTTATTACTTTATCAATAGGGTTGACATCTCTCAGCAAACCGTCATCGGAAACAAAATCGGAACCAACAATACACGCATAAACATTATTGGTGATATCAAAAGTGTTGAAGCTTCTGCCTTGGGTGATTTCCAAACCGGAATTGCTCAAAAAATATTCATCAATTCCTAAAACAGTAATCTCAGGATCGGTTTTTTGGTTTTCAAATTTGACCTCTGCGGCCGAAGTGGCTACAAATGACAAAGAGGTTTGTGTTAAAGGATAATCGTATTTTTCTTTAAATGTTTTGGCTTCGGTATAAGTGATAATCGGGTTGATTTTTTCGGTTTCACCACCACCGCGACGACGATTTTTGTATTCGTATTGGTTGATGTTAAAGGTATTGGAACCCATAGAAGCAAAGCTCGAATTCAGATTGTATTCTATAGCTGTAACTACCGTCAGAATTCCAACCAAAGCCGTGATTCCTATGGCAATAATGATCACTGTAAGTACAGTGCGGAGCAATTGTGTTCGAATGGAACCCAATGCGATTTTTACATTTTCTCTGAATAATCCGATCATAACGGTTGTTTGACACTAAAATACAGCTTTTGTTACAAGGATAGCTATTTTAAATCCATAAAAAAAACAGATATTTGCAAAGTCAATTAAGAATTGAGTGTAACCTTTTTTAAACTCATAATTCATAATTTATAATTCATAATTCTTTTATATGGCACAAAAACCCAGTATTCCTAAAGGCACCAGAGATTTTTCACCGGCAGAGGTTTCCAAACGCAACTACATTATTTCGGTAATGAGACATCATTTTGAAAAATTTGGTTACCAACCGATAGAAACGCCGTCGTTCGAAAACTCAGATACTTTGATGGGGAAATACGGGGAAGAAGGCGACCGTTTGATTTTTAAGATATTGAATTCGGGAGATTTTTTGGATAAAGTGGCTGCAGAAGAATTGCAAGACATCAATTATAAAAAGTTGACTGCCAAAATCTCCGAAAAAGCCCTTCGCTACGACTTAACCGTTCCTTTTGCACGTTATGTAGTGCAACACCAAGGCGAGATTGAGTTTCCGTTTAAGCGATACCAAATCCAACCGGTTTGGCGTGCGGATCGTCCTCAAAAAGGAAGATTCAGAGAGTTTTACCAATGTGATGCCGATGTGGTTGGATCAACCTCGTTATGGCAAGAAGTGGAATTAGTACAATTGTACGATTCGGTTTTTGCGGAGTTAGGATTGGAAGGGGTTACCATTAAAATTAACAATAGAAAAATATTATCCGGAATTGCTGAGGTAATCGGCGCTTCGGATAAACTGATTGATTTTACTGTGGCTTTAGATAAGCTCGACAAAATAGGAGAGGAAGGCGTTAAAAAAGAGATGATAGAAAAAGGCATTTCGGAAAGCGCTTTAGAAAAAGTACAGCCTTTATTCAGTTTCACCGGAACGATTCAGGAGAAAATTCAAAAGCTTTCGGAGTTGTTATCAACTTCGGAAGAAGGGAAAAAGGGAATAGAAGAGTTGCGTTTTATTTGTGACAACGTAATCCAACTCGGTTTACAAAAAGCCCATTTAGATTTGGATGTAACCTTAGCGCGTGGACTAAATTATTACACCGGAGCCATTTTTGAAGTTGCTGCGCCCGAAGGTGTTGCCATGGGTTCGATAGGCGGTGGCGGAAGATACGATGATTTGACCGGTATTTTCGGGTTGAAAAATATGAGTGGTGTTGGGATTTCTTTTGGTCTCGACCGTATTTATTTGGTGCTCGAAGAATTGAATTTATTTCCGCAAACGGTTACGACTTCGACTAAAGTGCTGTTTTTAAATTTGGGCGAAAGCCAAGCATTTGAAGCCATGAAAGCCATCACATTTTTACGCAAAAATAATATCAAAGCCGAATTATATCCCGACTCTGCAAAGATTGACAAACAATTCAAACACGCCGAAAGAAGAAATATTCCTTTTGTGGTTAAAGAAATTAATGGCGATTCTTTTATTTTGAAGAACCTAGTATCCGGCGAACAATCGGAAAGCGATCTAGCGGGTATTTTAGCGAAATTAGTTTAAGGGTTAAAAGTATCAGCATAAAGTTGGGGCTTTAAGTTAAAAAACGCTCCGCTTTGGCAGAGCGTTTTTTTGGGTCAAAATAAATATAAAAACTAGTTAATCAGGATTTTTTTAGTGATGTCACCTTTGTCGGTGATTACTTTTACAATGTATCCTCCGGCGCTAACTCCGCTAACCGGTAAATGCATTTCAGTTTGGTTTTGGCTTTCTAACTTCCATGAAATCACTTGTTGTCCAAGTAAATTATAAAGCGCTACCGATTTAATGGTTACTTCTTGTAATTCATTGTTGATATTTACCATGTTGTCTGCTTGAGAGTGGTTAACTGCTACACCGTTTTGTAATACATTTTCATTGGTGTTTAACGCTGTAGGATTAAGGAATCTCAAAGAGAATCGGTTTTCGTAAATTCCGGCAGGTAAATTGATTTCAAAGTTTTGAGACAAGATATCGTGGTAAGTCTCGGTTTCGTTATCATAGATGTAAATATCTTGACTTTCCTCAAAGTTCTCTTTGCTGTTAAGGGCAAATTTCACAATTCCTTGAGTTGCATTTTTCACTCCGATAGGATAAATAGCATTAGCGTTAAATGCGCCATCTCCTTGGATGTTTAACTTGGTTTCTCCTTGTATGAAGTACATATCATTGGTTAGTTCTTCAATACTCAAGGCATCGTATCCGTTGTCAAAACCACTAGTGGCATTTTCATTCATAAAACCTAATAATATTTCTCTGTGATAGTTATCAGCAGAACTGTAACCTAATCTTAATTTCATGAATTGGTCAACAGCAAAAGTATCTTCAGTATTGTTGAAGTTTGGATTACTGTTTACGGTAGCGTTATTTCTAAATAATGAATAAGAATTGTTATTGTCTTCTTTGATAAAAATTCTTTGTCCGTTGTTAAAAGTAATAGTGCCACCGGTTGCCGTTCCGGTAACGAAGAAACCTTGGCCTACCGGGATGAATCTTTTGGCCGCTTTGCTGCTTGAACCCAATCCGCTGATACCGGCCGGAGCTACAGGAGCTGTTCCTCCAACTTTAGTATAGGTAGCATATCCGCCTTGGTATTGCGACGTTAGGTGCGTGTCATTAGTACTGTAATGTTCCCAGAAATAAAGAGTTCCGGTGATGCTGGCCACATTGTCATCGATAAATTGGTTGGCGTCAATAGCAGAAGCAAACGGATTACCACATAGGTTTAAGTTATTGGCAGAAACCGGTGAGGTGATGGTTCCGTTATTAGGCTTACCAACAAAAGTATAGTTTTGGTTAGCAGTGGCAGCATTTGACCCTTTCATAGTATAACCTTGCCCGGCTAAAAGTGTTCCGTTTGGACCAACAGCTGACCAATTAGCATAATCATTATTGTAATTTTGGAATTTGAAAATCCAGTAGCTGGCTAAGGTAATCGGACTTGTAGCCGCACCATCTAATCCACTTGACCATTGGATGTTTTGCAAATTGTTTACATCCGTTCCGTCTTTCATCACATCGGCAACAGTAAATCCGTTATTGATGGTAGTATTGTTGATTGTACTAACCGGTGAAGACCAATAGTTATAGTTATAAGTATTTGATTGTCCTTGTTGGTCTCTTTCGATAGAACCGGCGCTGGTATTGTCTAGATCACTGTTGTGCGTTTGTACCAATTGTGATTTACCAACCAAGTCAATTTTACCGTCAAGTTTTAAATAATGTGAAATTTCAATTTTGGTATCGTTATTAGCCGTTACGGTGTTAGCTGTAACAAACAAACCAAGAAGTGTTTTGTTACCGGTTGAACTAACGTTGTGACCTGTTTTTACAATGTTCCAGTTGATTAACGATGTTCCGTCAACGATTGAAGTACTGTTAGGTAATTGTTGGATTGTTCCGTTAGACCATGTGGCAGTACTTGTCCAATCGCCATTAGCGCCACTCTCATAAGGCTGTGGTGATGATTGAACCGTAATCGTAGTTTTATTTGGAGAAAATACGTTTCCTCTGTTGCTGTTTTGAGAATCATCGTTGATGTGTGTTCCGATGAAAGAATTCATTGAATAATAGGCCTGAAGACTATTCCAATTCAAGGTGCTGATGTCGTTTTTGGTAATACTTGTAGGTAAAACAGCTCCTTTTGTATAAGTTCCGTTTTGAAGTATCTCTTGGTTCATCATGAATTTTAATTGGGTAAGCGATATGGCTCTATTCCACAATCTGAATTCGTCAATATCTCCTTTAAATATATTTCTGATGTCAGATTTTGAGCGGTATTCTCCACCTATAGAGAATGTGCTGTTGTTTGAAGTCGGTGCTGCTGAACTTACAGCGCTGTCCAATACACCATCGATGTAAAGTTTGATAGAACCGCTTGAGTATATGATAGCAATATTATGCCATTCTGAGTTTGGCAAAACAGTAGATGAGGTTAAGGTTGTTCCTCCGGTCCAAGTAACAATTACTTTGTTTTCTGGTGATAAATAAACTCTGAAACCAGATGTTCCGTTGTATTTAGAAACAATAGTTCTGTCATTTGATGAAGTGTTTGCTCCAGTAGGTCTAACCCAAGTCATTATACTAAAAGTACTGTTAAGGTTGTTAGAATTTCCAACTTTCATTACGTCATCAGTTCCGTCAAAAGAAGCATGTCTTGAATAAACACTCTCATGGGCCACTCCAAAAGTGAAAAACTTGGTGCCGTCAAAGTCATAATCTGTTTCTAAGTTTGTTCCGTTAGTTCCTAAGAATATTGTTTCTACGTCTGTGGTAAAATTGGCATCAGAAGCCACAATCATCACATAAGCATCATTACCGGTTAAAGCAGGTAAGTTTGACAAAGCCGAGGTTGGAATCGCCACTTTAGCGGTAGCGATATCTCCGCCAACTTCAACAATTTTCCATTTTTTATTTGGAACATCAGTTAAAGTTGTTACACTTGATGTACCGCCAAAAGTGATGGTTAAATCCGTTCCAGAGTCGTTCATGTTACCACCATTGTCTCCCCAGATAAGGTATTTTTTATCAGCATCAAAAACATTAGTATTAGCTGTGTTTGTGGCGGCAATTGTACCTAATCCGATAGTCAAGTTAGCATTAGCATTAACACTTTTAGATTGCTTTTGGTTTAGCTTTGAAATATCATCTCTTCCTATACCGGCGATGTCATAATTAAAACCTGAGTTGGCGGCAGCATTCCAAATAATAGTACCGTCAGAACCAATGTAGTTTTGAGAAGTTCCGTTGGTGCCGAGTGTTATACCGTATTTGATACCTAAGTAAGTTTCGATTTTATTTCTTTCAGTTGCGTCATTTTTTCTGGAGCTGTAAGTGATGATTTCAGCCACTCTTCCGTCTAAACTTCCGTCGTAAGCTTCACTTCTTCCAATCCAATATTGACTGTCATTGATATTTCTGTGTTTAGCAGCATTAACCTCAGTAGTTGCAATATTATTGGCATTGTAATACAATTGCATTCCGGTATTTCCGGTATTGTTTCTGATGTTGATAATGCCCGGTCTGTTGTATTGTGTAGCTGTACTTACTTCTGCCATTCCATATGAAGTTGTAGTTCCTGAAGTATAAGAAAGAACTTCATTAGTAAATCGTGTATCTACATTTCCATAGGAGATACCTGTTTTAGTATTTTGAGCACAAGGTGCGCTTTTCCCGGCAAAAACATCCATACTGTTTAAAGCTGAAGTTACCGTAACATCAGGAACAACCACTACAAAAGTCTCTTGAGAGTAGTAACCGTTTGTTCCTTTCAAATATTGTCTTGAACTGTTCAAATCAGTATAAACTTGAGAAGGAGAATTATAAGGATTTGTAAAGTCTACAACCGCATTAAAATTGATATTATGAGTTGCGTTATTTCTGTATATCGGAGCTCCTACTGCTGCAGGTTTAATGGCATTAGCACCTCTTGCTTGGGTAAACCAAGTTGTTATTGGAGTATTGTCAGCTACGTTTGTTGTACCGTTTAATAAATCGGAACGCAACCATAATTGAAGGTTTGAGGTTACTCCGCCGGGAGCATTTGTTATGGTTGAAGGCAATGCATTTACAGGCCATTTGATAATTATTTTTCCATCTGCACCAGGACCGCCGGTACCTTGATTGACACCGTTGTTTCCGTTTCTGCGTCCGCCACCGCCACCGCCACCAGGAGCGATACCAGGTGAACCGTTACCATTTTGAGAAGTGTATCCATTTCCTCCGTTTCCTCCGTTACATGTTGCAATAGCACCTAGGTTAATTGAAGCATCAACTCCCATGTTTTCACCAGGTTCTGCACCGGCACCACCACCGCCTCCATAAGATCCGGTTGCTCCATTAGCCCCATTTCCACCTCTTGAAGTCACATCTCCGATTGAAGCTGAAGCACTACCACCGGCACCACCGCTTACAGCGTTATCAAGAGCAGTTGTTCCTCCTTTAGCCAAAAACGTTGTAGTGTCGATGAACCATGAGTCACCACCGTTAGTAGCATTAGTTGCTCCTAATCCAACGTTAACAGTATAGGTATTCCCCGGTATTACAGGAATAGATTTTACTGAATAAGCACCGCCGCCGCCGCCGCCGCCAACTTTACCAACATTCAATCCGTCACCACCTTTTCCACCGCCGCCCCAGCCTTCAACGGTAACTTGATAAACACCGGCAGGAACAGTAAAAGTACCAGATGAAGTGAAAGTTTGTGAAGTGATTCCCAATACTTTAGTTGAGATTGAGGTTGTACATGGAGAAGTTCCGGTAGCTGTCAATGTTAAAGTTATGCCACCTTGACTTAAACTGGTTGTGATATCAGCAGCACTAGGAGTGTAGGTACATGCGGTTAATGAGTTAGCATTTGTAAAAGTACCTGTTCCGCTTGAAGTCCATACTATTGAAGTATAGTTTGAGGCACTTGAATTAGCCGTAATATTTACTGTACCACAGGTAGAACAAGTCGCTATGTCCGATCCGGCATCTACAAAAGGAGCCAAAGTGAAAGTTAAAGTTTTATTTGATGACACACTAGGGCAACTTGTATTCGATGCGGTTAGGGTCAAAATTACATTTCCTACAGTTAAATCATCTTGACTTGGAGTGTAGGTACAAGTTGTTAATGAGTTCTGGTCTGTAAATGTTCCGGTTCCGTTTGAAGTCCATGTTATTTGAGTGTAGTTAGTCGCGCTGGAACCTGAGGTAACATTAATTGCAGTATTTGAAGAACAAGCTGTAAAAGCCGGACCTGCTATTGCACTCATCGTGTTACTAATGTTTATTGTTTTTGTGTCTGTAACTGTGGCACATGGTGCATTTCCGTCTACTGTAAGGGTTAATAAAACATTTCCGGCAGCAATATCTGCAATGCTTGGAGTATATGTACAAGTTGTTAATGAGTTCGAATTGGTAAAAGTACCTGTTCCATTTGATGTCCAAGTGGTAGAAGTAAAGTTAGAAGCATTTGAACCTATTGAGATGTTCACTTCGCCATCAATAGCACAAGTATTTATTGCCGGTCCAGCCACTGCTGTTGGCATTGAACTGATTGTTATTGTTTTGGTAGATGAGGCATCTGTACAAGAACCATTTGAAGAAGTTAATGTAAAGATTACAGATCCTGCTGTTATATCATCGGCACTTGGAATATAGGTACAAGATGTTAATGAATTGGCATTGGTAAAAGACCCCGTTCCATTTGAGGTCCATGTTACGATAGTATGGTTAGTAGCTCCAGCATCGGTTGTTATATCAATAGCTCCAGTTGAGTAACAGGTAGAAAAGTCAGCACCTGCTACTGCTGTTGGCCCTTGGTTTATAACCAAATTTTTTGTTGAGGTAACTGCTGCACATGGAGTGTTTCCATAGGCAGTAAGTGTGATACTCACACTTCCGGCAATTATATCGTCTGCACTTGGGGTATAGGTACAAGATGTTAGTGAGTCGGCATTGTCAAAAGTACCGTTTCCGGATGAAGTCCAGCTAACTGTTGTATAATTAGTAGCGTTGGCTCCGTCTGTAATATTCACTGCGCCATTACTAGAACAAGTATTTATGTCTGTTCCGGCTACTGCAATTGGAAGTTCACCGATGGTTAACGTTTTTGTAGCTGTAACATCACCACAGCCAGAATTAGTGGCAGTTAGGGTAAAAGTGATACTTCCCGCTAAAAAATCAGCAGCACTTGGCGTGTAACTACAAGTAGTTAACGAATTGGCATCAGTTAGAGTACCAGTTCCATTTGAGGTCCATGTTACACTTGTTTGGTTGGTAGCACTGGCATCTGCTCCTATATTAATAGCACCACCGGCATAACATTCTGAAATATCAGCACCGGCATCTAATGAAATAGGGTTGTTTATTGTAAGGGTTTTTATTGACGAAGCAGTTGTACATGGGCTGTTTCCGATTGCAGTCAATGTTAAAGTTACACTTCCAGCTGCGATATCATCAGGGCTAGGGAAGTATGTTGCTAGAGTAAGTGAGCCAGAATCTGTAAATGACCCTGTACCGCTTGAAGTCCATTCTAACTCAGTATAATTGGTGGCGTCTGAGCCGTCACTTATATTAAAATAAGCTTCCGAAGAACATTTGGTTAATGCTGTACCTGCTGTTACTGTTGGGGCAGCAACAAAAGATAATTTCTTAGTTGATGTAGCATCAGTACAACCTGAATTTGAGGCAGAAAGAGTTAAGATAACAAAGCCAGCATCAATATCTGCAGCGCTAGGAGAGTAAGTGCACGATGTTAATGAGTTTGCATTTGCAAATGTTCCTGTTCCACTTGAGGTCCAAGTAACCATTGTTTGATTAGTGGCATCGGAACCATCAGTAATATTGATTGCTGATGAAGTTGCACAAGTGATAAAGTCATCACCGGCGACTGCAGTTGTTGGGTTTCTGAAGATTAATTGTTTTCTTGAATTAACACTGCTACATGGGAAATTTCCATAGGCAGTTAATGAAATGGTAACGATTCCCTGTGCAATATCTGCAGGGCTTGGAGTATAAGTAGCTAATGTTAATGAATCAGCATCTGAAAAAGTACCTGTACCATTTGAGGACCATTCAATAGTAGTATAGTTTGAAGCTGAAGCACCCGCAGTAATATTAACAGGGTTAGAAGCAACGTCATAACAAATATTTATTGGGGTTCCTGAATTTGCAATAGCATCAACTGCAAATGTTACCAATTTTGTTGAACTTACACTAGTACATCCGTCATTAGAAACGGTTAGTGTCAAGGTTACACTTCCTGATGCTGTGTCGGCAGGGCTTGGTTCATAAGTACAAGTTGTCATGGAGTTAGCATCAGTTAGGACTCCAGTTCCGCTAGTAGTCCAAGTAACAGTAGTATAATTTGAAGCAGTGGAATCACCAACAATATTTATTGCTCCTGATGAAGAACAAGTATTAGTGTCTTCTCCTGCTGATACAGTCATTGGGCTACTTATGGTTAGTGTTTTTGAGGATGAAGCATCACCGCAAGGTGTATTTCCGGTAGCAGTTAAGGTTAAGGTTACACTTCCGGCAGTAATATCATCAGCACTTGGGGTGTAAGTACAAGCTGTTAAAGAATTTACATCGGTAAAAGTACCTGTTCCATTTGAACTCCAAGTTACGGTTTGGTAATTTGCGGCAAAAGAGCCTGCAGTAATGTTCACCGCGCCATTAGTTGAACAAGTACTTAAAGCTGTACCTGAATTTACTTCAGCCGCTTTAACCAATGTTAAAGTTTTATTAGAGGTTGCATCAGCACATCCCGGGTTTGATGCTGTTAATGTTAATGTTACGTTTCCGGTTGCTATGTCAGCAGCGCTTGGGGTATAAGTGCAAGTTGTTAAAGAATTTACATCCGTAAAAGTCCCTGTTCCGTTTGAACTCCAGGTTACAGTTGCATAATTTGTAGCACTAGACCCTGTAGTTATTGCAATATTTGTGTTTGAGGAACAAGTTGTTACATCTGCTCCTGAAACAACAGTAGGGGCCTGGTTTACAACAATGCTTGTACTGTTGAAAGCACTGATAGCATTGTTACAATAGGAAGAAGCCAAATTTGTTATAGTCACATCTGTTGTTCCTATATTCAAAATAGGAGTAGAAAAAGATCCTGAACCCGGGTTTCCGGCAGTGAAGTTCATAATTGCAGTGTTGCCAACTGCATTGGTTGCACCACTAAGGTTATAGGTTACTGTATAAGTTCCTGATGCTAAAGATGAAGAGTTTAAATTTACCAAACCAGCTGAACCGACACATAAAGGACTGTTTGATGTTGTAGCACTTGTTAAAGCATAGGTAGGACAAGTATAAGTGATAATCAAATATCCGCCGGCTCCGTTTCCACCGGATGAATTTTTGGTACCACCGCCGCCACCGCCACCATAGTTTATTAGTGAAGATGAACCTTGACCGCTTGAAGCTGTTGTACCATTACCTCCTGCACCGGCATATCCGCCACCCGCTATTCCTCCATTAGGAACAGATCCAATGCCTCCTGTACTAATTGTACCTGCAGCACCACCACCGCCGCCACTACCTTGGCCATTAAGTCCGGCACCACCTGTTCCGCCACTAAAAGTAGAACCTGTTCCGCCAACTCCTCCGGCACCACCATTGCTATAGCCAAATCCTCCAACTCCTCCATAAGCGATTACAGTAGTTGCGCCAAATATTGCTGAGGTATTACCACCATTTACACCGTTAGGAGAAGCACTGGATGTTGCTCCGGTTCCCTTAGCGCCAATGGTAATAGTATAAGTAGTTCCTGCTGTTACTGCTACGGAAGTGTTTTTAGAGTAGCCACCGCCACCGCCACCGCCACCGCCATCTTTATTTGAGGTGCCCCCGTATCCACCACCACCACCCGCGCCATAAGCTTCAACTTGAATTGAGCTTACTCCTGTCGGTGCAGTAAATGTTCCGGAGGTTGAATACATAATTTGAGATTGTGTATAACCAAAGCTGATAACAAATAATGCAATTATTGTTATAACTATTTTTCCTAATTTAATTTGTGCTTTTTCCATAACTCTTTTTTTTAAGGTATGTAGGCTTGTTTTATTTTGACAATTCAAATTTAGACGAATGGTTAAAATAAATCGATAAAAGGAATAAAAAAATCGATGAAATGCACTATATTGTATTTTAAAGATGTAAAAAACTTACAAATAAATAAAAACAACGATGATCTTTACAGGCGGTTTTGTGTATTATTGCTTACAAATTCTTTTTAATTTGGGATTGACCTCGTTAAAAGAGAGAAGTATTGTATGACATTTATAGATAAAAAAACTCCCTGTTTTGAGTCAGGGAGCTTATTTTATGTTGGTAAATTATTTTATGATAAATTTCTTGCTGATGCTACCCTTGTCAGTATTAACTTTAACGATGTATGCACCACTTGTCAAGTTGTTTACCGGGAGTTGGATATTATCATTTTGACTATTTAATGACCACGAGTTGACTTTTTGACCCATTAAATTGAAAATTACAACGGAATCAATATTGGCCTCTGCCGATTCATTTTTAATTGTAATCACTTCATTCGATTGTGAGTGAACGACAACAATACCGTTTTGTAATAATTCGTTTTGGCTTGTGCCAAGTGCACCTGCATTTGTGAATCGCAATGAAAATCTGGTTTCATTTGTTCCGGCAGGCAATTCAATTTCGAAAGCCCCGGATTTAATGTTATGGTAGGTTTCAGTAACATTGTCATAGATAAACACATCCTGATTTTCATCTAGAAATTCAACGCTGTCAATGCTGAATTTTACCAAACCGGCTACTGCGTTTTTAACTCCTAAAGGATAGATGTTATTGGCGTTAAAAAATCCATCACCTTGGATGTTTAATCTATAGCCTTGATTAATAAAATACATATCATTAGATAATGATTCAATGCTTAACCCGTCGTAACCATTATCAAAACCTGAAGTAGCATTTTCATTCATGAAGCCTAATAAAATTTGTCTGTGATAATTATTGGCAGAATCAAAACCTAAACTTATTTTAGTGAATTCTTCCGGTTCTTCCAAATCATCGGCATTAGCTACATTAGTATCATTATTTCTGAATAGGGTGTAAGAAGAAGACAGATCTTCTTTTACAAAACGTCTTTGAGCGTTACTAAAAGTTATTGTTCCTCCGTTTGCACTACCGGTCACAAAAAATCCTTGACCAACCGGAATGTATCTTTTAGGTTTTTTGGCGCTTGTACCTAAACCACTCACCCCAGAAGGAGCTACCGGAGCTGTTCCGCCCGTTTTGGTATAGGTAGCATATCCACCTTGATACTGAATTGTATTGTGTGAAGAATTGGTGTTATAATGTTCCCAAAAGTATAGTGTACCAGTTATGCTTGAAGCATTATCATCAATAAATTTATTAGCATCAATAGAAGACGGATAAGGGTTACCACACAAGTTTAAATTTCCTGATGAAACCGTTGAAGTTATTGTACCGTTATTTGGCTTGCCAACAAAAGTATAATTTTGATTTGCAGATGAAGTTCCTGAACCCTTTAATGTATATCCTTGACCGGCTAATAAGGTTCCGTTTTGTCCTATTGTACCCCAATTAGCAAAACCATTTCCTAATTCTTGGAAATTGAATATCCAATAGCTGGCTAAAGTAATTGGGCTGGTAGGAGCACCATCAATTCCGGCTGACCAAACTATATTTTGAGGTGTTGATGTTGAACCGTCTTTCATTACATCTGCAACAGTAAACCCATGATTAATGGTTGTATTATTGATTGAGCTTACCGGAGAAGACCAATAATTATAGTTGTAGATATTTGATTGTCCTTGTTGGTCTCTTTCAAGAGATCCAATACTTGTTGCGTCAAAATCACTGTTGATTGGTTGTACTAATTGTGATTTTCCTACTAAATCAATTTTACCATCTAGCTTAAGATAGTGAGAAACTTCAATTTTAGTATTGTTGTTAGCAGTAAAAGTGTTGTTGGATACTAAAAGACCTAACAATGTTTTGTTTGCTACAGAAGATACATTATGATTAGTTTTTACAATATTCCAATTAATTGGTGTAGTATTATTTATAATAGAAACACCGTTTGGAGTATCAACAATTCCTCCGTTCGCCCAAGTGGCAGCATTTGTCCATTGTCCTTCATATGAAGTTTCATAAGGCATTGGAGCAGTTTGTGGAGAAATGGTTACCTTGTTTTGATTGAATAAATTTCCACGGTTAGTAAACGAAGAATCATCATCAACACTAGTTCCAATAAAAGAGTTCATAGAATAATAGGCAACCAAGTTAACCCATTTCAAAGATCTTATGTCATTTTTAGTTATATTTTCAGGGATTATAGAACCTTTGATTCCAGTACTGCTTTGAAGTATTTCTTGATTCATCATGAATTTAATCGATGTAATACTAATACTTTTATTCCATAGTCTAAATTCATCGATATCACCTTTAAAGTAGTTTCTGATATCTGATTTATTTCTGTATTCAGCTCCAATTGAGAAGTAACTGTTGTTTGACGAAGGTGTTACAGAAGTAACAGATGAATCTAAAACCCCATCAATATATAATTTTGTTGTATTGTTTGAAAAAACAATAGCAATGTTATGCCATATCGAATTAGGTAAGGCAGTAGCCGAAGTAAGTGTTGTTCCACCTGTCCAAGAAATGTTGATTTTGTTATTAGTAGACAAATATATTCTGTATCCGTTAACACCATCAAATTTTGAAGCTATTGTTCTGTCATTATTCAAAGTGTTTTGACCAGTAGGTCTAACCCAAAACATTATTGAGAATTGAGTACTTAAGTTGTTAACCGCTTCAAACTTGATTAATTCATCATCACCGTCAAAAGAAGCATGACTAGAAAAATTGGTTTTTTGTGCTACACCAAATGTAAAATATTTTGTTCCGTCAAAGTCGAACGTAGCAACTTGATTTGCTCCGTTAATTGTTAAAAAAACGGTTTGCACATCTGTAGTAAATGTCTCATCGCTTGCTACAATCATTACATATGAATCATTAGCGGATAATGTAGGCATTCCCAACATTCCTGAAGAAGGAATTGAAATCTCTACATTTCCGACATCACCACCGGATTCAACAATTTTCCATCTTCTGTTTGGTAAATCAACAGAAGTTGTCACTCCAGAAGTTCCTGCAAAGGTTAACGTTGCATTGTTATTAGAATCATTCATGTCGCCGTTGTTATCACCCCAAACAAGGTAATTTCTATCAGCATTGAATGTGTTGGTGTTTGTTGCGTTTGAAGAAGCTATCTTGCCTAAACCGATAGTTACAAAAGGTGCCGGACTTACACCGGTATTTTGCTTTTTGTTTAAACTAAAGTTGTCGTCTCTACCGATTAAATCGATATTACTGTTGTAGCCACTGTTTGCAGCCGAATTCCAGATTATATTTCCATTTGAATCGAATTGGTCTTGACCAAATGATATTGCGGTTACAAATAACGCAATGGCAAGGAAATAATTGCTTTGTAGGTTAAGTAAAGTACTTTTCATAACTCTTGGGGTTTAGTTAATGATTAATTTGAGGTGAAGCTTGTGCTCCATCGTTTTATTTGACAATTCAAAACTATAAAAGAGATTTATATAAATCGATAAAAAACACTTAATAATCGATGAAATGCATAAAAAAAGATTAAACTTATATAAAAAACCTACAAAAAATTATTTTAAGATTTTAAATAATATTTCGATTCAGCTTGATTTTTCAAAAAGATTTTTTGCCAATAAGAGGTAAAGGAAAATAGTAGAAATAAAAAAAGGCCGGGAAATTTCCGAGCCTTTTTTTTGTAGCGAGAGAGAGATTTGAACTCTCGACCTCAGGGTTATGAATCCTGCGCTCTAACCGACTGAGCTACCTCGCCATAATAAAGCATTCCCTGAATGCGGGTGCAAATATAAAATTAAAATTATCGACTGCAAACATAAAGAGCTTATTTTTTTTATTTTTAAAAAACGTTTTTTTTTTGATTTTATATTCTATATATTTCCAAAAAATTTGTGCTAAACATGGATAATAAAATTCGATATGAGCTTGAATTTCCTTTGAATTCATCACCTCAGTTGTTGTATCAATACATTTCAACTCCTTCCGGATTACAAGAGTGGTTCGCTGATAATGTGAATTCCAGAGGTGAATTTTTCACTTTTATTTGGGACGGTATTGAAGAAAATGCCCGCTTGGCTTCCAAAAAAACAGGAGAAAAAGTAAAGTTCAAATGGGTTGATGATAATAAAAAAGATACAGAGTATTACTTTGAATTAAGAATTTTGGAAGACGAAATTACCAAAGACGTCTCTCTTATGGTGGTGGATTATGCTATTGAAGATGAATTAGAAGAGTCAAAACTCTTATGGGAGAATCAAGTGTCCGATTTAAAACACGTAATAGGTTCGATTTAAATAATTTTTATTGCAGTATATTTGTCCCGTCTTGTTCCATAAACAAGATGGGATTTTTTTATGATAAATTTTAACGGTAACATTCTGGACTCTGAACTCCAATTAACAGTTTCCAATCGCTCATTTCTTTATGGTGACGGTGTTTTTGAAACTTTGAAAGTGCTCAACAATAAAATTTTGTTTTTTGAAGATCATTACTTCAGATTGTTGGCTTCAATGCGAATTATCAGGATGCAAATCCCCATGTCGTTTACTTTGGAATATCTTGAAAGTCAAATTTTAGCTTTAGTAAACCAACAGAATCTTCAAAATTCTGCCAGAGTCAGATTGACAGTTTTTAGAAATGAGGGCGGTTTTTATACACCCACCGATAATTCGGTTTCTTTTGTAATTCAAGCTAATGAGTTGTCAAATAAATTATACTCTATCACAGATAAATCATTTGAAGTTGATTTATACAAGGATTTTGTTGTCACCAAACAACTGCTTTCGACTTTAAAAACCAACAATAAAATCATCCAAATTACCGCTAGTATTTTTGCCCAGGAAAATCAATTGGATTCTTGTTTGCTTATCAATGAAAATAAAAATGTTATTGAAGCTACGAATGGCAACCTGTTTATGTTATTGAACAATCAATTGATAACACCACCACTTTCCGAGGGTTGCCTAAACGGTATCATGAGAAAACAAATCCTTAAGATAGCCAAAGAACATGGTGATATTGAGGTGGTAGAAAAAGAAATATCGCCTTTCGATTTGCAAAAAGCTGATGAATTATTTGTAACCAATGTAATTATAGGAATCCAACCGATAACCAAATACCGCAAAAAAGAATTTGAGACAAAATGGTCTTTTGAATTATTAGCGAAACTAAATCAATTAATTGAAGGTTAGTTTAGGATAGGATTTTCAGGAGCATTTGACCAAATAAGGTATTCGCCGCCCAATTCAATTATTTTTTCTTTCCAAAAGTGAACGGAAGCTTTGCCTAATATTTTGTTTTCGTAAATATTCTTAGTCAATATCCAGGAGTTCGACTGCATTTCATTTTCCAATTGCTCTGAATCCCAACCGGTATATCCTAAAAAGAAACGAATGTTTTTCTTCTTAATTAACCCGGTATTGATTAAACCTTTGGTCAATTCAAAATCACCACCCCAAAAAATGCCGTTGGAAATCTCAATACTGTTCGGGATTAACTGCGGAACATTGTGGATAAAGTATAAATTGTCTTGTTCTACCGGTCCGCCATTGTAGATTTTAAACTTGGCATCAATCTCCGGCAATAAATCTTTGATAGTATATTTCAAAGGTTTGTTTAAAATGAAACCCACCGAACCTTCATCGTTGTGGTCGGCCAACAAAATTACAGATCTGTTAAAAGACAAATCACCAATAATGGAGGGTTCCGCTATCAATAATTGCCCTTTTTGTAATTTTTCGGAAATCATTTGTAAATAATTTTCTTTAAAGTTGGTGAAAAAAAATTAAAAATCCAAATGATTTTCCCAAAAACAAAAAAACCACCCTGTTTTATCAGGATGGTTTTTATATATCAGAAGAACTAATTAATTAGTTTACTGCTCCGTCTAATTCAGCACCAGCTTTGAATTTAACAACATTTTTAGCAGCGATTTTGATAGTTTTTCCTGTTTGAGGATTTCTTCCGTCTCTAGCAGCTCTTTTAGATACTGACCAAGAACCGAAACCTACTAAAGATACTCTTCC